>NZ_NEJY01000016.1:0-169396 GCF_002113255.1 Pseudomonas sp. B14(2017) | reverse complement strand
GGCTTGGGCTAGAGGGGCTGGCGGGGTGGCAGGTAGTTTGTGGTGGGCGGTGGTGGTGCGGTGTGCGCATTTTCAGGGCAGCTGAATGGTTGCCTGTACCGGCCCTTTCGCGGGCTTGCCCGCTCCCACAGGTACGGCGCAGCTTTCAGGTTCTGTGGTGCACCTGTGGGAGCGGGCGTGCCCGCGAAAGGGCAGGTACAGGCAACAACGCTACATCGGCAACAACCGATCCTGAATCACCTCTTTCATCACCAGGGTCGAACTCAACCGCTTCACATTGGGAATGCTGGTCAGCTGCTCGTCATACAGCTTCTGGAACGCCGGCAAATCCTTGGCCACCACATGCAGCAGGTAATCCGGGTCGCCAAACAGCCGCTGCGCCTCGACGATCTGCGGGATTTCGGCCAGCGCCGCTTCAAAGTCCGCTACCGGCTGGCGAGTGACTTCGCGCAGGGTCACGAACACCAGCGCGGCAAAGTTCAGCCCCAGGGCGCTCGGCGCCAGGCGGGCGTGATAGCCAAGAATCGCCCCTGATTCCTCCAGCGCCTTCAAGCGCCGATGGCAGGGCGACAGGCTGAGCCCCACACGGTCTGCCAACTCGGTCACCGATAGCCGACCGTCTTTTTGCAGTTCGGCAAGGATTTTTCGATCAGTCCTGTCCATCGAGAAGGATCTTCCAGTAATTGAGGGCTGTTGGGGAATATACGAAAGAAAATCCCTCGGCGGAATCCGTAATCTTTCGTCATCCCAAAGCAGTGGAAAAAGGAAGATTCAAGTGGCTCTCAGTGTTCTGACGGCGTTCTGGGCCGTGTCGATGCTGTTCGTGATTACCCCGGGCGCGGACTGGGCCTATGCCATTTCGGCCGGCATGCGCGGGCGCTGGGTGATGCCCGCGGTGGCGGGGATGTTGTCGGGGCATTTCCTCGCGACCCTGGTGGTGGCGGCCGGGGTCGGCAGCCTGCTGGCCGGCCACCCGCTGGCGCTGACCTTGCTGACCCTGGCGGGGTGCAGCTACCTGCTGTGGCTGGGTGGCAACCTGCTGCTGAGCCCGGCATTGCCGGCGGCCGGGCAGGATGGTGCGGGGGAGTCGGGGTCCCGCTGGGCATTGAAAGGGTTTTGCGTCAGTGGCCTGAACCCGAAAGTGTTTTTGCTGTTCCTGGCGTTGTTGCCGCAGTTCACCGACCCGCAGTCGAGCTGGCCGGTGCCGTTGCAGATCTTGCTGCTGGGCCTGGTGCACCTGTGCAGCTCGCTGGTGATCTATTCGCTGGTCGGTTATGGCGCCAAAGCCGTGCTGAGCACCCGGCCGGGGGCGGCGAAGCTGGTCGGGCGGGTGTCGGGGGTGGCGATGATCACGGTGGCCCTGGGCTTGATAGCGGGTCAAATAAGTTGAGTTCACTGGCCTCATCGCCGGCAAGCCAGCTCCCACGGGTTCAATGCCGGGCCTGAGCCATGCGGGGTACTTGTGGGAGCTGGCTTGCCGGCGATGAGGCCAGTACAGACGACAGACAAAGCCTCGGATAAACTCGCAGCACTTCAACGCACAACCAGGATGTGCCCCATGCCCGAAACCACGCAACTGCTCACCTTCGCCCTGATCTGCCTCGGCATGGTCCTGACCCCAGGGCCGAACATGATCTACCTGATCTCCCGCTCGATCTGCCAGGGCCGCAAGGCCGGGCTGATTTCGTTGGGTGGTGTGGCCCTGGGCTTCGTCATCTACATGTTCTGCGCCGCGCTGGGCATCACCGCCCTGGTGATGGCCGTGCCTTTTGCCTACGACGCGCTGCGCATCGGTGGCGCGCTGTACCTGTTGTACCTGGCCTGGCAGGCGCTGCGCCCTGGTGGCCGTTCGCCGTTCCAGGTTCGCGACCTGCCTGCCGACAGCCCGCGGCGGCTGTTCACCATGGGCTTTGCCACCAGCCTGCTCAACCCCAAGATCGCCGTCATGTACCTGTCATTGATGCCGCAGTTCATCGAGCCGGGGCATGGCAGTGTGCTGCTGCAGTCGCTGGTGCTGGGGTCGACGCAGATCGCCATCAGCGTTTCGGTCAATGCACTGATCGCGATCATGGCCGGGTCGATCGCCGTATTCCTCGCCGGTCGCCCGCTGTGGCAGCAGGTTCAGCGCTGGCTGATGGGTACGGTGCTGGCGGGCCTGGCCGTGCGCATGCTGGCCGAAGGACGGCGTTGACCGCTAGGCCTCAGGCGGCGGCTCCTGGGGCAGGTACAAGGTAAAGGTGGTGCCCTGGCCCGGCACACTGTTCACCTGCACATCGCCCCCGGACTGCTTGGCAAAACCGAACACCTGCGACAGCCCGAGCCCGGTGCCTTCACCTGGTGCCTTGGTGGTGAAGAACGGGTCGAAGATGCGCTCCAGCAGTTCGGCGGCAATGCCGACACCGCTGTCGCTCACCGAAATCGCCGCGAACTGGCCCGGCTGTGGCGCCTGGCCGCGCAGGGCGGGCAGGCGCTGGTCGGCCTGCAGGCGCAGCTGCAAGGTGCCTTCGCCGGCCATGGCATCGCGGCCGTTGAGCATCAGGTTGATTACCGCGGTTTCCAGCTGGTTGATGTCGGCGCGGATATGGCAAGGCGCCTGCGGCAACTGCAGCTCGACCTGGATCCGCGCACCGGTGGCCGTGTCGAGCATGTCGGCCATGGCCTCCAGCCGGGGCCCGGCCTCGAACACTTGCGGGCTCAGGGCCTGGCGGCGGGCGAAGGCCAGCAACTGGCCGGTCAGCCTGGTACCGCGGTCGACGGTGTCGGACATGGTCTTGAGGTAGCGCTCGCGGCGCTGTGCGTCGAGGTTGGGGCGCTGCAGAAAATGCAGTGACGAGCGAATGATGGTCAGCAGGTTGTTGAAGTCATGGGCCACGCCGCCGGTCAGCTGGCCAATGGCTTCGAGCTTCTGGGTCTGGCGCAGCACGGCTTCGGTATGCAGCAGTTGGGTGGTGCGTTCGTCGACGCGCTGTTCGAGGGTGGCATTCAGCGCCTCCAGTGCCGCCATGGCCTCGCGCACTTCGGTGTGGGCCTGCACCCGCTGGACATGCGCCCAGGAGCGCTCGGTGACTTCGCTGATCAGCGCCTGTTCATAGTGGGTCCATTCCCGTGGCGCCTTGTCGTGGATGGCCATCAGCGCGGTCAGCCGGCCGCCTTTGATCAGGGGCATGCAAATGGTCGCGGTAATGCCGATGGCCTGGAAGGTGGCAGCTTCCTCGGGGGACAGCTCGCTCAGGTTGTCCTGGATGACCAACGGCAGGCCACTGCGCAGGCGGCCGAGCGCCAGCTTGCCGAAATCCTGCAAGCGATAGCGGCCCAACAGATGCGGCGAGCCGGGCGCCACGGCGTCACCGCAGATGGTGAAACCGTCTTCGTCGGGCTCCATCACCGCATAGGCGCAACTCGACAGTTGCAGGTGCTCGACCAGCATGCGCGTGGTAGTGGCAAGGATCTGGTCCGGGTCGGTGGCGTCGGCCACGGCACGGCCCAGGTCGTCGAGGAATTTCAGGCGCTGGTTGGCGAGCACGCTGGCGGTGGTTTCGGTGACTGTATCGAGCATGCCCAGCACCTTGCCGTCGTGGTCGCGGATGGGGCTGTAGCAGAAGGTGAAATAGGCCCGTTCGGGGCCGCCGTTGCGGTCGATGACGAGCGGGAAGTCTTCGATGTACACCGCCTCGCCGGCCAGGGCGCGGTTGGCCATGTGGCCGATGTCGGCCCAGGCTTCCTGCCACACGGCGCGGAAGGGGATGCCCAGGGCCGAGGGCTTTTGCCCGAGTATCTGCGAGAAAGCGTCGTTGTGCAGGGTGAGCAGGTCAGGGCCCCAGAGCACGGCTTGCGGGAAGCGCGAGGCCAGGCACAGGGCCAGGCTGGTTTTCAGCGAGTCGGGCCAGTGCTGCAGCGGGCCCAGTGTGGTGGCGGCCCAATCGTGGTTGCGGATGCGCTCGGCCATCAGCCCGCCGCCGTCTAGCCATTTTGCCATGTGCTCTGCTGGTCCTTTTGCGTAAGGCCTTAAGGGTGCATCCAGCATAGACGTTTGGCGAGAATTTTTGGTGGCTGTACCGGCCCTATCGCCGGCAAGCCAGCTCCCACAGGACTGCACATGACATGAAGTCGATGCGGTGCAGGTGGGAGCTGGCTTGCCGGCGATAGGGCCGGCCCAGGCTAGCGAATGAAGTGCACCTTGCCAGTGTCGTCATTGCCCATGTAGATGCCATAAACCCCGGCCTGCCGCTCGAGGATATAGCGCTCGAGAATCTGCCGGATTGCCGGGTAGTAGATTTCGTCCCATGGGATCTCGTCCGGTTCGAAGAACCTGTACGCCAGCGTTTCCGCCCCGTACTGCCCGGTTTCCTCGGTGGCGATGGCGCGGAAGATGATGTAGACCTCGCTGATCTTCGGGACGCTGAAGATCGAGTACGGCGAGACGATTTCGGCGCGTACGCCGCTTTCTTCCCAGACCTCGCGCAGGGCCGCCTGCTCGGTGGTTTCGCCGGCCTCCATGAACCCGGCCGGCAAGGTCCAGGTGCCGGGGCGCGGCGGGATGGCGCGCTGGCACAGCAGGTACTTGCCATCACGCTCGATGATGCAGCCGGCGATGATCTTCGGGTTGATGTAGTGGATGTAGCCGCAACCGGTGCAGTGCAGGCGTTCGTGGGTGTCGCCTGTGGGAACGCCCCGGGCCAGTTCCGTGGTGCAGTGCGGGCAGTAGCGCGGGGCGTTGGGCATGATCGGTGGCCTGTGGGTGGCTTATATGCGTGGGTCCTTCAAGGCCAGGGGCTCGACCATCTCGCGCACCTTGACGTTGTCATCCTGCTTCTGGCGCAGGTAGTCCAGGGCCACCTTGGCGGCGGCGCGGACGTGGTCGACCGAGGCCTGGTGGGCAACCAGCGGGTCGCCGCTCTTGATCGCCTCGACGATCTTTTCCATTTCGCGGTTGCTGGCGCCGCGGCGGTTCTCCTGCGACACCGAGGTGGCGCGCAGGTAGCTGATGCGCGCCTGCAACTGGCGCAGCTGCTGGGCCGCCACCTGGTTGCCGGAGCCTTCCAGCAGCACATCGTAGAAGCCTTGTACAGAGTCCAGCACCTGTTGCAGTTCGCCTTCCTCGAGGGCTTCGCGGTTGACCTCCAGCGCGCGTTCCAGGGCGCGGATGTCCTTGGCCTTGGCGTTGAGGGTGAACAGCTGCACGATCAGGCCTTCGAGCACGCAGCGCAGCTCGTAGATGTCGCGGGCGTCTTCCAGGGTGATGATGGCCACGCGCGGGCCCTTGGCGTCGGCGAATTCCACCAGGCCTTCGGATTCCAGGTGGCGCAGGGCTTCACGCACCGAGGTGCGGCTGACGCCGAGGCGGTCGCAGAGGTCGCGCTCGACCAGGCGGTCGCCTGGCAGCAGGTGGAAGTTCATGATCGCGGCGCGCAGCTTGTCGAGCACGATTTCGCGCAGGGTAACGGGGTTGCGGTTGACCTTGAAGCTGTCGTCGAGTGGCTGGCGTTTCATCAAGTGCGCTCTTAAAGAGGCTGCCCGGCCGCAACCGCAACAGCACCACGAACCTTGGGTGCTCCTTGCGTGGGTTCGAACAGCCCGGTGTTAACGGGTTGACTCCGCATCGGCTTCAGCGAACGCTTCGCGGGCCAGGCGGAAACTGTCCACCGCCGCGGGCACGCCGCAATAAATGCCGACCTGGAGCAGGATCTCGCGAATCTGTTCACGGCTCAGGCCATTACGCAAGGCGCCGCGAATGTGCAGCTTGAGCTCGTGGGGCCGGTTGAGCGCGGAAATCATGGCCAAGTTTATCATGCTGCGCTCTTTGAGCGACAAGCCTTCGCGGCCCCAGACGTGGCCCCAGCAGTATTCGGTGACCAGCTCCTGCAACGGCTTGGTGAAGTCGTCGGCGTTCTGGATCGAGCGGTTGACGTAGTCTTCGCCCAGCACCTGGGTGCGGATCTGCAGGCCTTTTTCGTACTTTTCATTGCTCATGTGCAGTACTCCGGAATAAAACAGGGGACGCAACCGAGGGTGAGACGATAACGCGGCCCCTAAAAAAGGGTGAAACAGGGGCCGCTGTGCGGCCCATCGCCGGCAAGCCAGCTCCCACAGATACAGCGAAGGGCCACAGGCCTGTGGAATCCCTGTGGGAGCTGGCTTGCCGGCGATGGGCTGCACGGCAGCCCCGGCGATCTCAAGGTCAGCCCAGGGGCGGCAGGGCGCCCAGCTTGCCCTTGTGGTAGACCATCGGGGTCACCGGCTCGGCCGGCAGCACCAGGTTCTTCACCGCGCCAACGATGATCGCGTGGTCACCGCCGTCGTACTCGCGCCACAGTTCGCACTCGATGATCGCCGTGGCCTTGGCCAGCAGCGGGTTGCCCAGCTCGCTCAGGTGCCAGTCGATGCCTTTGGCCTTGTCCTTGCCCTTGCCGGCGAAGGCATAGGCCTCGGCGGTCTGGTCGGCGGACAGCAGGTGAATCGCGAACTGCTTGCTGTCACGCAGGATGGGGTAGGTGTCGGAGGCGTAGTTGGGGCAGAACAGCACCAGCGCCGGGTCGATCGACAGCGCGCTGAACGCGCTGGCGGTGATGCCGACGATGCCACCGTCGGCGTCGAGGGTGGTGACCACCGTGACGCCGGACGGGAAGGAGCCCATCACGTCTTTGTAGATGCCTGGTTCAATCATCTTGTGCTACCTCTTAGCGCATCACAAACGGGTCGGGCATCGGCGCGGTGGACAGGTTGATCCACACCGTCTTCAGCTCGGTATAGGCCAGCACCGAATCGATGCCGCTCTCACGGCCGTAGCCGCTGTTCTTGAACCCGCCGATCGGCGCCATGGCCGACACGGCACGGTAGGTGTTGACCCAGATGATCCCCGAACGCACGTCGCGGGCCAGGCGGTGGGCACGGCCCAGGTCGCGGGTCCAGATGCCGGCGGCCAGGCCGAACTGCGAGTCGTTGGCGATGGCCAGGGCCTCTTCCTCGGTCTTGAAGCGGATTACCGCGGCAACCGGGCCGAACACCTCTTCCTGCATGATGGTCATCGAGTTGCTGTCGCACTCGAACAGGGTCGGCTCGTAGAACCAGCCGTCACCCTCGACTTCGGCGCGCTTGCCGCCCATGTGCAGCTTGGCGCCTTCGGCCTTGGCAGCGGCCACCAGGCCTTCGACCACGGCCAGCTGTTGCGCGGTGGCCATGGGGCCCATTTCGCTGGCATCGTCCTGCGGGTTGCCGATGCGGATGCGCTTGGCGCGAGCGATCAGGCGTTCGACGAACTCGTCGAAGATCTCGTCCTGCACCAGCAGGCGCGAGCCGGCCACGCAGCTTTGCCCGGAGGCGGCATAGATGCCCGCCACGGCGCCGTTGATGGCGCTGTCCAGGTCGGCGTCGGCGAAGATGATGTTCGGCGACTTGCCGCCCAGCTCCAGCGACAGCTTGGCGAAGTTCTCGGCGCTGCTGCGCACCACGTGGCGGGCGGTGGCGGCGCCGCCGGTGAAGGCGATCTTGCGCACCAGCGGGTGGCGGGTCAGCGCCGCGCCGGTGCTGGGGCCGTAGCCGGTGACCACGTTGACCACACCAGCCGGGAAGCCGGCCTCGAGGGCCAGGCGGGCCAGCTCGAGGATGGTCGCCGAGGCGTGCTCGGACGGTTTGAGCACGATGGTGTTGCCGGCGGCCAGGGCCGGGGCCAGCTTGATTGCGGTGAGGTACAGCGGGCTGTTCCACGGGATGATCCCGGCGACCACGCCGATCGGCTCGTGCACGGTGTAGGCGAACAGGTCGGGCTTGTCCAGCGGCAGGGTGCCGCCTTCAAGTTTGTCGGCAAGGCCTGCGGTGTAGTGGAAGAACTCTGGCAGGTAGCCGACCTGGCCGCGGGTTTCGCGGATCAGCTTGCCGTTGTCACGGCTTTCCAGCTGGGCCAGGTGTTCCTTGTTTTCGGCAATCAGGTCACCCAGGCGACGCAGCAGCTTGCCGCGCGCGGTGGCGGTGATGCTGCGCCACTCCTTGCTGTCGAAGGCACGCTGGGCGGCCTGCACGGCCAGCTCCACATCGGCCTCGTCGGCGTCGGGCAGTTGCGCCCAGGCCTGGGCGGTGGCCGGGTTGAGGCTGTCGAAGGTCTTGCCGCTCTGGGCATCGCGCCATTGGCCGTCGATGCACATCTGGAAACGAACGAGGGTCATGCAACAATCCCCTTGGCGGATTCGGTGAGGGTGCGGGCCTGCGCGAGGAAGTCCAGCAGCATCTTGTTGACTTCACGCGGTGCTTCCACCGGCATCATATGCCGTTGCTCGGCGAGGACCACGCTGTGCGCGCCAGGAATGCTGGCGGCAAGCTGGCGGGTCATGGCCGGGGTGGAGCCCGAGTCGAGTTCGCCGGTGGCGATCAGCGTCGGCACCTGGATGCTGGCCAGGTCGGCGGCGCGGTACATGTCCTGGGTGGCGAACAGCGAGTAAGTGGTGTGGTAGCCCTGCGGGTCGTTGCTCGCCAGCACCTGGCGAATGGCGGCGACCTGCGCCGGGTTGGCAGCCTTGTATTCACGGCTGAACCAGCGGTCGAGCGCGGCGTCGACGTTGGCGTCGGGGCCCAGCTGCGCAGCCTGGGCGGCGCGGGCGATAACGCCGGCACTCTGCTCGGGGGTGCGGTTGAACACGCTGTTGAGCACTACCAGTGCGGCCAGGCGCTGCGGGTAGCCGAGGGCGAACGCCCGGGCGACCAGGCCGCCCATGGAGAAGCCGATCACGGTGGCTTGCGCGATCTGCAGGTGGTCGAGCAGTTCGGCGAGCTGGGCGGCATAGCCTTCCAGGCCGATGTCCGCGGCCGGCAGTGCGCTCTGGCCGTGGCCGAGCATGTCGTAGGCGATGACGCGGTAGTCGTTGGCCAGGCCAACGAACTGACCGCCCCACATTTCCTTGTTCAGGCCCACGCCGTGGATCAGTACCACGGGTTGGCCCTGGCCGACGGACAGGTAGCTGGTGCCGGCGGGTGTGCGTTCAGCGACAGGCTGAATCATGGAGGGCGCTCCTTGAAGGTCGGGCGCGGCGGGTAAGCACGCCACGCCCCGGCCCGTCTTGGTTGTTGTTATTGAGCGTTGGCTTTTTCGGCAGCCAGTTCTTCCAGGTCGATGTAGCGGTTGCCGATGCGCGGGTGCAGGCGGCCGCCGTCGGAGGCGCCCAGGACCACGACGATTTCATCGGCGCGCGGGGCATCTTCGATCTGCATTTCCAGGGTGATGTAGTGCGAGCGCAGGCCTTCGTCGTCCTTCTGCATCATCGGGATCTGGATCGAGGTGCCCGGGCCGCCGCGCTTGTTGGTGAAGCTCAGGTAGCTCTTGGCCTGTACCGCTTCGCGGTAGTGGTTGCCGAAGCGCAGGGTGTGGATCACCGCCGAGGCGTGTTCGATTTCGCCGTCGGCACCGACGACTGCGGCCTTGCCGTAGGCTTCGATCTTGTCGGCGCCGCCGATGGCTGCAGTCAGGCGCTCGACCATCAGGGCACCCAGGTCCGAGCAGTTGGCACGGATTTCCGGCTTCAGATCTTCAACGAAACCGCGACCGGCCCATGGGTTCTTGATCACGACGGCCAGGCCGACCATGGTCACCGGCTTGTCGGTGGCCTTGCCGCCTTCGATGCGGGTCTCTTCGGAGTAGGTGACGATCTTGCGGATTTCGAAACTCATGGGTGGCTCCTGGTGAGGGTTATCAGCTCTTGTTGTCTGATGGTATACCATAATATTTGTTGTGCAAGAGGTGGCTGGAAATTTCTCTTGCGAGGGGACGAAAGGTGGCCTGATGCCTTGATTCCTGTGGTTTCTGTGCTGGCCTTTTCGCGGGCTCGCCCGCTCCCACAGGGATCGCACGGCATTCATGGCCTGTGTTGTCCCCGTGGGAGCGGGCAAGCCCGCGAAGAGGCCGGTGCAGGCTTCAAAAAAAAGCCCGCTCACGCGGGCCACAGGGCCCACGGGAGCGGGCGCGTCCCGCAATGTTTCAGGTAATGGGAAATCAGGCGAACGCCGGCACCACTTCCTTGATGAACAGCTCCAGCGATTTCTTCTTCTCGGCGTGGGGCAGGCTGTTGTCGCACCAGAAGCTGAACTCGTCGACGCCGAGTTCCTGGTAGTACTTGATACGCGCGATGATCTCTTCCGGCGTGCCGATCATGGTGTTCTTGCGGATGTTCTCCAGCTCGAACGCCGGCACTTCGGCGAACTTCGATTCCGGGCTCGGCTCAAGGAAACCGTTGACCGGGGTGGTCTTGTTGCCGAACCAGGCATCGAAGGTGCGGTAGAAGCGCGAGATGGCCTGGGCGCCGACTTTCCAGCCTTCCGGCTCGGCCGGGCTGTGCACGTGGGTGTGGCGCAGCACCATCAGTTGCGGGCGCGGCACGCCCGGGTTGTTGTCCAGGGCAGCCTGGAACTTGTTCTTCAGGTCCAGCACTTCCTCGTCACCCTTCATCAGCGGGGTGACCATGACGTTGCAGCCATTGGCCACGGCGAAGTTGTGCGAGTCCGGGTCGCGGGCGGCGATCCACATCGGTGGGGTGGCGTTGAACGGCTTCGGCACGCTGGTGGATGTGGGGAATTTGTAGACTTCGCCGTCATGGGCGTAGTCGCCTTCCCACAGCTTGCGCACCACCGGCACCATTTCGCGCAGGGCCTTGCCGCCGTCGGTGGCCGGCATGCCGCCTGCCATGCGGTCGAATTCGAACTGGTAGGCGCCACGCGCCAGGCCCACTTCCATGCGGCCATTGCTGATCACGTCGAGCAGGGCGCATTCGCCCGCCACGCGGATCGGGTTCCAGAACGGCGCGATGATGGTGCCGGCGCCCAGGCGGATCTTGTCGGTGCGCGCAGCCAGGTAGGCCAGCAGCGGCATCGGGCTTGGCGAAATGGTGTATTCCATGGCGTGGTGTTCGCCGATCCACACGGTGCTGAAACCGCCGTTCTCGGCCATCAGGGTCAGTTCGGTCAGGTCTTCGAACAGCTGGCGGTGGCTGACCTGTTCATCCCAACGTTCCATGTGCACGAACAACGAAAATTTCATGGGGCTTTCCTCAACGCTTGAAAGGGGCTGGCGCCAGGCAGGGTTGGCACCAGCGGTCTCGATTCAGAATAGGCTTCAGGCAAAGGCCGGCAGGCTGGCCATTTTGCCGCGGCAGTACACCATCGGCCGTGGCGCCTCTTCAGGGACGATCAGGTTGTGCACCTTGCCGACCATGATGGCGTGGTCGCCACCTTCGTATTCGCGCCACAGTTCGCATTCGATGACCGCGGTGGCACCGGCCAGGATCGGGTTGCCCAGTTCGCTCAGGGACCACTCGATGCCGCTGGCCTTGTCCTTGCCCTTCTTGGCGAACGCATAGGCCTCGGCCTGCTGTTCACCGGACAACAGATGAATGGCGAAGCGCTTCTGCTTGATCAGCACGGGGTAGGAGTCGGAGGTGTAGTTGGGGCAGAACAGCACCAGCGGCGGGTCCATCGACAGGGAGGAGAAGGCGCTGGCGGTCAGGCCGACGACCGAACCATCGTCGTCCAGGGTGGTGATGACGGTAACGCCGGACGGGAAGGAGCCCAGGACATGCTTGTAGACGGTTGCGTCGATCATCTGGTGTACCTCTATAGGGCTGCGGTGGTCCGCGGTTTTTATCGTTGATGTGTCTGATGGTATACCGTAATACCTATTTTGCAAGCGGAATTTTCAAGCGAGGGTATTGCGCGATGAACGGCTCAAGCCCGCGTATACCGTGGCTTTGAGCAGTGAGGCGGTTTGCCGCAGGGGTTGCGCGAGCGGATCAGTGGGCGTTTTTTCCTACGGATCAGTGTTGTCAAAAGTTTGGAATACCATAATATGGTCCGCAGCTGAGAGGCCGCCTAGATGCGGTTTCCTTACAAAGATAAAAACGACCTTTCGAGCTGAATCCTATGTCCCAACCGTCGTCGCAACACCAGTTTGTCGAGAATCACACGGTCGATTACGTTCCACCTGCCGAGCGCCACGGGAAGGCGCGCGACCTGTTCACCCTCTGGTTCAGTACCAACATCGCGCCACTGCCCATCGTCACCGGCGCCATGGTGGTCCAGGTGTTCCACCTGAACCTGTTATGGGGCCTGGTCGCCATCGTGCTGGGCCATCTGGTCGGGGGCGTGGTCATTGCCCTTGCTTCTGCGCAGGGACCGCAGCTGGGCATTCCGCAAATGGTGCAGAGCCGTGGCCAGTTCGGCCGCTACGGCGCCTTGCTGATCGTGTTCTTCACCGCGCTGATCTATGTCGGTTTCTTCATTTCCAACATCGTCCTGGCGGGCAAGACCATCCACGGCATCACCCCGAGCGTGCCGATGCCGGGCGCGATCGTGATCGGTGCGCTGAGTGCCACCGCCATTGGCGTGATCGGTTACCGCTTCATCCACATCCTCAACCGCATCGGTACCTGGGTGATGGGTTCGGCGTTGCTGGCCGGTTTCATCATGATGTTCGCCCAGGAACTGCCGGCCGACTTCTTTAGCCGTGGCGCGTTCAACCTGTCGGGCTTCATCGCCACCGTGTCGCTGGGTACCATCTGGCAGATCAGCTTCTCGCCGTATACCTCCGACTACTCGCGCTACCTGCCGCGTGAAGTGGGCATTGCCAAGCCGTTCTGGGCCACCTACTTCGGCGCTACCCTGGGCACCATCCTGTGCTTCAGCTTTGGTGCGGTGGCGGTGCTGTGCGTGCCGGAAGGCACCGATGCGATGGACGCGGTCAAGCAGGCCACCGGCTGGCTGGGCCCGATCCTGATGGTGCTGTTCCTGCTCAACATCATCAGCCACAACGCCCTCAACCTGTATGGCGCGGTGCTGTCGATCGTGACCGCGATCCAGACCTTCATCGCCGAGTGGACGCCGAGCATCAAGGTGCGGGTGGTGCTGGCTGCGGTGATTCTGGTGGGCTGCGGCATGGTCGCGCTGAATGCCTCGGCGGACTTCATCGGCCAGTTCATCGGCCTGATCCTGGCATTGCTGCTGGTACTGGTGCCGTGGGCGTCGATCAACCTGATCGACTTCTACCTGATCAAGAAGGGCCAGTACGACATCGCCTCGATCTTCAGTGCCGACGGCGGCATCTATGGCCGCTTCAACCACCACGCGATCATTGCCTATGCCTGCGGCATCCTGGTGCAGCTGCCGTTTGCCAATACGTCGCTGTATGTGGGGCCGTATTCCAATATCGTCGAAGGGGCTGACCTGTCGTGGCTGTTCGGCTTGCTGGTGACGGTGCCGCTGTATTACTGCCTGGCGACCCGGGGCAAGGCTGCCGAGAAGGCGGGGCGGGTTGTGAGTGTCAATGACTGACAGATTGGCGTTGCTGTAACAGGGGCTGCTTTGCAGCCCATCGCCGGCAAGCCAGCTCCCACAGGTTTCATGTTGCCCTTGCAGGCTGCACTAACCCTGTGGGAGCGGGCGTGCCCGCGAAGGGGCGCAACGCGGCCCCGGCTATTTCAGCTCAAACCTTGAACTGCGCCACCAGGCCATTCAGGTCCACCGCCAACCGCGACAGATCCTGCGCCGCCGCACTGGTCTGGTTGGCCCCCGCCGATGTCTGCATGGCCAAGTCGCGAATGTTCACCAGGTTGCGGTCCACCTCCCGCGCCACCTGCGCCTGTTCCTCCGAAGCGCTGGCAATCACCAGGTTGCGCTGGTTGATCGAGGCAATCGCCTCGGCAATCACCTCCAGCGCCTGACCGGCGCCTTGCGCCACCTCCAGCGTGCCGCTGGCGCGGCCCTGGCTGCTGTGCATCGCCGTCACCGCCCGCTCGGTACCGTTCTGGATCCCGGCAATCATCTGCTCGATCTCGGCGGTCGACTGCTGGGTACGGTGGGCGAGGGCGCGTACCTCATCGGCCACCACGGCAAAGCCACGGCCCGCCTCGCCGGCGCGGGCCGCTTCGATAGCGGCATTCAGCGCCAGCAGGTTGGTCTGCCCGGCAATCGCGCCAATCACGTCCAGCACGCGGCTGATCTCGTTGGCATTGTTGGCCAGCTGTTCGATCTCGGTCGAGGTTCCGGTCACGTCAGCCACCAGATGCTGGATGGACGCCAGCGCCTGGTTGACCCGGTCGCGGCCATCACGGGTGGTCTGGTCGGCGCCCTTCGAGGCGTCGGCGGTGCTGACGGCATTGTTCGCCACTTCCTCGACCGCCGCAGTCATCTGGTTGACGGCGGTGGCCGCCTGGTCGATCTCCGCGCTTTGCTGGTGCAGGCCGCGGCTGGTGTCTTCGGTGACGGTGTGCAGTTCCTCCGAAGCCGAGGCCAACTGGTCGGACGAGGCGGCGATCTTGCGGATGGTGTCGCGCAGGCTGCCCTGCATGCGGCCCAGGGCGCGCAGCAGCAAGGCTGGTTCGTCGTGGCCGATTACACGGATGTCCTGGGTCAGGTCGCCGGTCGCCACGCGTTCGGCCACGCTCACCGCATCGGCCAGCGGCACGACGATACTGCGAGTGAGCACGGTGGCAATGGCGACCAGGGCCAGCATGATCACCAGCAGCGAGACAATGATCGCGGTGAACGCTTCGTCAGCCACGTCGCTGCTGCGCTGCGAGGCCTGTTCGGCACCTTTGCCGTTGTAGGCGATCAGCGCGGCCATGGCCTGCATCATGCTGTCGGCGCGCTGGGTCAGGGGGCCGTTGATCTGCTGCCTGGCGTCTTCCATGCGGCCAGCAACAATATCCTGCAGCACGCGTGTCTGCAGCTCGAGGTATTGCTGGTGCGCGCTATTGAAGGTGTCGAACAGGGCGCGGTCATCGGCGGCGGTGATGGTACCTTCGTATGCCTTCAGGCCATCCTTCATCTTGCCATTGGTGCCGTCGAGCAACTGCAGGTTGCGGCTGCGTTCGCTGGGGTTGTCGTCCAGTGCGGTACGCAGGGTGAGGGCGCGGGCGCGGCCAAGGTTGCTGCTGATTTCGCTCAGGGCCACCACGGCGGGCATCCAGTTGACCCGGATTTCGTCCGTGGCCTTGTCCATCTGCCGGGTCTCATAAAGTGCGGCAAGGCCCATGAACAGGACCAGGATACCCAACAGGGCGAACACGCAGGCAGCGCGAATGCCGATCTTCAAATTCCTTAATTGCATGACATGCTCCTTGACGGTGGCGTGCAGGCCCTCAGGAGCTTGGGCGGATGGCCGGGTCACCGGGTGTGGCGCCAGGCTCTGGAAGCGCTGCGGATTCAGTTGTGTGCCTCACCCTCTTGAATTCTTTTTGATTTGAATGATGCCATATGGCCATCATTTTCGAACAGTCATTTCATGTCATGACATCAAAAGACAAAACCGCCATCAGGTGGCGGTTTTATCAGATTGCTGCGGTCAGACGATCGCGATGAGCGGGTCAGCAGCGGCCAGTGCCAGGGCGCGATCAGCTGCTGGCGGGTAGATCCACACCGAGTTGATCTGGCGCTTGAGGTCTTTGCCTTCCTGGCCGTGCAGCTTCAGTTCGCGCTCCCAACCCTCGCTGAACGTCGCGCCCCATTCGCCCAGGTCCAGGCAGGTGACGTACTTGGGCTGGCGGTACACCACCGGCTGCAGGCCGAGCAGGTCGGCCGCGGCGTTGTTGCCGGAGTGGCGGCCCATGGGGATGGCGTGCTGGCAGGTCATCAGGGCGTGGTTGCCCAGTTCGTCGACAGCGGCCCAGGCAGTATCACCCGTGGCGTACACATGGTCCTGGCCCAGCACCTTCAGGTGGCTGTCCACTTTCAGCCGGCCGAAGTTGTCGCGCTCGCCGGCAACCTGTGCGGTCAGCGGGCTGGCCTTCACGCCAACGGTCCAGATCACGGTGTTGCTGGCGATATGCTCACCGTTGTCCAGGGTAACGCCACCGGCATCGACCGCTACCACCGAGGCCCCGGCCTTCCACTCGACCCCGGCTTGTTCGCAGGCGGCGATGATCGACGGCGTGATACCCGCGCCCAGCGCCGCACCAACTTGCGCACCGCGGTCGACCACCACCACCCGCACCGCTGCACTGGCGCCGAGGATGGCACGCAGGCGGGCAGGCATTTCCGTGGCGGTTTCAATACCCGTGAAGCCACCGCCACAGACCACCACGGTGTTGCGTGCAGGCGAAGCGGGCTGGGCGGCCAGGCCGACCAGGTGCTGTTCCAGGCGCATGGCCGATTCCATCTGGTCGACATCGAATGCATGTTCGGCCAGGCCAGGCACTGCCGGGCGTGCGACCTGGCTGCCGGCGGCAAGGATCAGGCGGTCGTAGGCGATCTGTTGCCGGTGCCCCTGGGCGTCGGTGTAGCTGACGCTGCGCCCTTCGGTATCGATGCTGTAGGCGTTGCCCGGGATGAAGTGAATGCCCACGGCTTCGAACAGCTCGCCCAGCGGGGCCTTCATGCCGTGCACGTCGGCCTCGTAGAAGCGCGGGCGGATGCGCAGTTCAGGCTGTGGAGCGAGGACGCTGATGTTGATGTCGGCACGCTGGGCCTGATCGAGCAGGCGCGCAGCGCTCAGGGCGCTCCATACGCCGGCAAAGCCGGCACCGATGATGAGGATGTTCGATTTCATGAAGGTGCTCCGCAAGGTTCGAAAGGGGCTTCGAGGGCGGGTTGTGTGCCTCTCGAATAACTACGACTGTATTGATCGTAGTTTGTGCGTGCAAGTCTTTTTTCCAACAGGCCGACACCCTGCCGCACCATTTCGTGGCTCGAATAGCTGTATTTACTGGGCTTAAGGGAAAAACAAGGCCGACCGGCGGCAGCTTTGCGCTTTGCGGTGCGGATGCTATCGGCGTATTATTTGCGACAAGATTGGTCGGAGATAGATATGTCGCTCTACAGTGCTGGCGTCGAATACGGTATCCATTGCCTGCTGTTCCTGGTGGACGAGCGGGGCGACTCGCGTGAGTCCAGCGTGCGCGACCTGGCGGAGTTGCAGGGTGTACCCCAGGAGTACCTGGCCAAGGTCTTCACCAAATTGGCCCGTGCCGGACTGGTGGCCGCCACCGAGGGCGTGCGTGGCGGCTTCCGGCTGGCGCGGCCGTCGGATGAAATCACCGTGCTGGATATCGTCAATGCCATCGATGGGCCAAAGAAGATCTTCGACTGCCGCGAAGTTCGCGAGCGTTGCAGCCTGTTCGAGGGTTCGCCGCCGGGTTGGGCGACCGAGGGCACCTGCGCAATCCATGCGGTGATGCTGGGTGCGCAGAAGCGCATGGAAGAGGCCCTGGCGCAGCAGACCATCCTTGATCTGGCGCGGCGGTTCGGGCGCAAGGCGCCGGCCGAGTTCGGGCAGAAGGTCAATGCCTGGATGGGTGAGCGGCGGGAGGGCAAAGGGGCAGGGGATATTCCGGTCAGTCAGGTCTGAATCTGCTGCCAGTGCCGGCCTCTTCGCGGGCTTGCCCGCTCCCACAGGAATCGCACAATTGCTGAAATCTGTGGGGTACCTGTGGGAGCGGGCGAGCCCGCGAAGAGGCCGGTACAGAAATAACGCGTTCAGCGCCCCTCATGCTGCCGCCGATACGCCCCCGGCTGCACCCCCACCGCCTTGGCGAACGCCCGGGTAAATGCCGCCACCGACTGATACCCCACCTGCGCCCCCACCTGCTCCACGGTATGCCCAGCCCGCAGCAACTGGCTGGCATGGCGCATGCGCAACGCCAGCAGTACTTGCCCCGGCGACTGTCCCGCCAGTTCATTGAAACGCTTGAAAAACGCCGACCGCGACAACCCGGTGCAGATGGCCATGCTTTCCAGCGTCCACGCTTGCCCCGGTTGCTCGATCAGCTGCTCCAGCAACCCGGCAAACGCCGGTTGCCGGGCGAGGGCGACCAGCCCGCCCAGCGATTGCCCGGCATGCACCTGCTGGCGCAGCACATACAGGAACAACAAGTGCGTCAGCCGCTCCAGCAACGCCTGTGACGGCCCGGTGGCGCGCCGGCATTCCTCCAGGATCAGCTCGAACAACGCCCGCGCCGCATGCCCGGCCGGTTCATCGGCGCGCAGCAGTATCCAGTCGGCCAGGCCGTCGACGATCAGCGCCGACAAGCCCGGCCTGAAGTGGAAGAAACCACATACCAGCCCCACGCCATCGACCGCATCGGCGTCCATGGCCTGCATGGGCTGGCGTGGCTGGGCGCAGGCACTGGCCGGGTCCTGGTCGCTGGCCAGGCGATAGCCGAGGTCGCGCAGCAGGAACACCGCATCGCCGGCCTCCAGGCGCAGTGCTTCGGGCTGGCCGTCGATGTGCAGCCAGCAATGCCCTTGCACCACCAGGTGGAAGCTGGCCCGGCCCATGCCTTGGGTGCTGGCGTGCCAGCCGCCGCAGTAGCGGCCCACATGGAACAGGCTGGCATCGAGCTCCAGGCCCTCTAATAACCAATCGACAAGGTGGCTGGACGAAATCATCTAATGCAAAGACTCAAGAGCAAGGAAAGGCGACTGATGAATATGGAGGGTAGTTCTTATAACCAACAGACTGTAGTGACACCCATCAAAGGAGACCACTCCATGTCCTCGCGCATTACTTTACACACGCTGCAGAGCGCCCCGGAAGCGGCCCGTCCGTTCCTCGAGAACGCCCAGAAGAATTCCGGCTTCATCCCCAACCTGCTGGGCGTGCTGGCCAATGCCCCGGCGGCGCTGGAAACCTACGTGACCGTTTCGGCACTCAACGGCAAAGCCGAACTGAGCCTGGCCGAGCGTGAAGTGGTGCAGCTGATTGCCGCCACCCAGCATGGCTGTGACTTCTGCGTGGCCGGCCACACGGCCGTGGCCCTGAACAAGGCCAAGCTGCCGCAGGAGGTGGTCGATGCCCTGCGTGCTCGTGGCGAGCTGCCCGATGCCCGGTATGAAACCCTGGCCGCGTTCGCCCGCGAAGTCATCGCCACCCGTGGCAATGTCAGCGAGGCCACTTACCAGGCCTTCCGCGCAGCCGGTTTCAGCGAAGGCAACGCCCTGGAGGTGATTCTGGGCGTGAGCCTCGCAACCCTGTGCAACTTTGCTAATGTGTTCGCCCAGACGCCGCTCAATGACGAGCTCGGCAAGTACCGCTGGCAACCTTCTGCATGATCCGCGCGTGACACCGGTCGTACCGCGATCGTTGCAGGAGCGGCCTTGTGCCGCGAATGGGCCGCCAAGCGGCCCCGGCGTTTTCAAAGGAGCAAGACCATGCAAGATTGTGCATTTCGACTCTGGCTGGATGCCAATGCCGAGGCCATTGACCGCGGCCAGTGCGAGCCGCAGCTGGTGCTGGCGCAAATCGCCGAATCGCAGCTGCTGCGGGTCGGTGTCGACCCGGCCCTGGGCGGCACGGGCGGGCAGGTGACCGACGCGGTCGAGGCCATCGCCGCAATCGCCAGCCGCTCGCTGGCAGCGGCGTTCGTCTGCTGGGGCCAGCGCGCCTTCATCGAATACCTGTTGCACAGCCCCAACCAGCCCCTTCGCGAGCACCTGTTGCCGCGCCTGCTGACTGGCGAACTGGCCGGCGCCACCGGGCTGTCCAATGCCATGAAGTTCCTGTCCGGCATCGAAGCGCTGCAGGTGCGCGGGCGCCCGCAAGCCGATGGCTGGCAGTTGGAAGGGCGCCTGCACTGGGTGACCAACCTGCGCAAAAGCGGCTTCGTGGTGGCTGCGGCTATCGAAGACGAAGCCGGTGGTGCACCGTTCGTGCTGGCCATTCCGTCCGACGCGCAGGGCCTGGAGCGCTCCGACGACCTGCAACTGATGGGCCTGCAATCGAGCAACACCGCGGCACTGGCCTTCCACCAGGTGCAATTGCAGCGTGGCTGGTTGCTGCACGAAAATGCCCGTGAGTTCCTACCCCGGGTACGCCCGGCGTTCCTGGCGCTGCAGTGCGGCATGGCCATTGGCCTGGCGCGGCGGGCGTTGGCGGAAGTGCAGGCACACCTGCATGGCCGTGCCTCGTTCCTCGACGAAGCACGCCAGGTGCTCGGCGAGCGCCTGGAAAACACCGTGAGCGAGCTCAAGCAAGGCCTGCTCGATGGCCGCTTCCAGCAGCAGCCGGCAGCCTTGTTCAAGCTGCGCATCACCCTGGCCGAAAGCGCTGCCGACGCCGTGCAACTGGAGTTGCAGGCCAGTGGTGGCAAGGCCTACCTCAGTGAGTACGGTGAAGGCTTTGCCCGCCGCTGGCGTGAGTCGGCCTTCGTGCCGATCGTCACGCCCAGCCTGGTGCAACTGCGCGCCGAACTGCAACGCCAGGCGGGCGCGGCATGAGCCAAGTGTTGCTCGAAGCCCGCGACATCAGCCTGGGCTACCCGCGCGAGGGTGGCTGGCAGGCGGTGCTGGCGCAGTTCGACCTGCAGCTGGCACCCGGCGAAGTGGTGACCATCCTCGGCCCCAGCGGGGTCGGCAAGTCCAGCCTGCTGCGGGTACTGGCCGGCCTGCAGCAGCCCCGCGGTGGCAGCGTGACCCTGCACGGCCAGCCGCTGCAGGGCCCGCACCCACGCCTGGCAGTGGCCTTCCAGGACCCGAGCCTGTTGCCCTGGCTGAGCCTGGAGAAGAACGTCGCCTTCGGCCTGGACTTCGCCCGCCAGCCAAAACTTGCCGCCGCCGAACGGCGCGCCCGCATCGACCATGCGATTGCCGCCGTGGGCCTGGCCCATGCTCGCGGCCAGTACCCGGCGCAGTTGTCCGGCGGCATGGCCCAGCGCACCGCGCTGGCCCGCTGCCTGGCCCGCCAGCCCGAAGTGCTGTTGCTCGACGAGCCTTTCGGCGCGCTGGATGAAGTGACCCGGGCCGACATGCAGCAACTGCTGCTGCAACTGATCGCCACCCACAACACGGCGGCGGTGCTGATCACCCACGATATCGACGAAGCCCTGCTGCTGTCCGACCGGGTCCTGCTACTGGGCAACCACCCAGCGCATACCCTCGGTCAGTGGCGCATCGACCTGCCGCAACCACGGACGCAGCGGGTCGAGGAACTGGGCGCCTTGCGCATCGAAATCCTCAAAACCCTTCGGCGGGCAAGCCGCACAGTCGAACCTACCCCAACCCCGTTGCCCTCGGAGGCTGTCCATGTGCATGGATGACTGCTGTTCCTCTTCTTCGCGTCGCGATTTCCTCAAGCTCGGCGCCATGCTCACCGCTGCCGGTGCGCTGCCGCTGCTGTCGAGCCTGCAGGCGCGTGCCGCCGCCGAGCCGGACGCGCCAGTGCGTATCGGCTACCTGCCGATCACTGACGCCACACCGCTGCTGGTGGCGCACAACAACGGCCTGTTCGAGGCCGAAGGCATCAAGGCCGAGCGCCCGGTGCTGCTGCGCAGCTGGGCGCAGGTGATCGAGGCGTTCATCTCCGGCCAGGTCAACGTCATCCACCTGCTGTCGCCGATGACCGTATGGGCCCGTTACGGCAGCAAGGTGCCGGCCAAGGTGGTGGCCTGGAACCACGTGGGCGGTTCAGGCCTGACCGTGGCCCCGGACATCAGCGACATGAAACAGCTGGGCGGCAAGACCGTGGCCATCCCGTTCTGGTACTCGATCCACAACGTGGTGCTGCAACAGATGCTCAACGACAACGGCCTGACCCCGGTGTCGAAGCCGGCCAATGCGCCACTGGCCGGCAACGAAGTCAACCTGCTGGTATTGCCGCCGTCCGACATGCCGCCGGCGCTGGCCAGCAAACGCATCGCTGGCTATATCGTCGCCGAGCCATTCAACGCCCTGGCCGAGAACCTCAAGGTTGGCCGCGTGCAGCGCTTTACCGGCGATGTGTGGCGCAATCACGCCTGCTGCGTGGTGTTCATGCACGAGCACGACCTGAACAACCGCCCGGAGTGGTCGCAGAAGGTGGTCAACGCCATCGTCAAGGCCCAGCACTGGACCCGTGATCACCGCGCGGAGGCCGCCGCATTGTTGTCCAAGGCCGGCCCCAACAAGTACACCCCGCATGAACCAGCGGTGCTCGGCAAAGTGCTGGCCCCGGCCGCCGAGGACCGTGCCGGTTACATTGCCAGTGGCGCCATTCGCCACCAGCAGTGGGACGAAAAGCGCATCGATTTCCAGCCTTACCCGTTCCCCAGCTACACCGAAGAGCTGGTCAAGCGCCTGAAAACCACCCTGATCGAGGGCGACAGCGCGTTCCTGGCCGGCCTGGACCCGGCACAGACCGCCCGCGACCTGGTCGACGACCGCTTCGTGCGCAACGCCATCGCCAGCGTTGGCGGGCCGTCGGTGTTCGGCATTGCCGATAACTTCGAGCGTAGCGAGGAGTTCGCGGTCTGATGCGCACGCATGTCGTTCATGCCGGCCTGGGGCTGGCCGGGTTGCTGGGTTTGTTGCTGTTGTGGTGGGCCGGTGTCGCGCTGTTCGGCCAGGCCGATGGCCTGTCGGCGCGCTTTTCGCCGGCAGCGACCCTGGCCAGCTTGGTCGATTTGCTGGGGCAGGGCGAGGTGTACGGGCATATCTGGGTCAGCCTCAAGCGTATCCTGGTCGGGCTGCTGCTGGCGCTGCTGATCGGTGTGCCGCTGGGCTTGCTGGTGGGCAGCTACCGGCACCTGGAGGCTGCGACCACACCGGCGTTCCAGTTCCTGCGCATGATTTCGCCGCTGTCGTGGATGCCGGTGGTGGTGATGCTGATGGGCGTGGGGGACCAGCCTATCTACTTCCTGCTGGCGTTTGCCGCGTTGTGGCCGATCTTGCTGAACACGGCGGCCGGGGTAAGGCAGCTGGACCCGCGCTGGTTGCAGTTGAGCCGCAGTTTGAGTGCCACGCGCCGGGAGACCTTGTGCAAGGTGATCGTGCCCGGGGTGATCGGCCATGTGCTGACCGGCGTGCGCCTGGCCATCGGCATCCTGTGGATCGTGCTGGTGCCGTGCGAAATGCTCGGGGTGAGTGCGGGGCTTGGGTACTTCATTCTCGATACCCGCGACCGGCTGGCGTATTCCGAGCTGATGGCGATGGTGCTGCTGATCGGGGTGCTGGGGTTTGTGCTGGATGCCCTGGCGCGTGGGCTGCATCGGCGTTGGGTGCATGGCTGAGGGGCCAGTGGGGCTTCTTCGCGGGCTTGCCCGCTCCCACAGGTATCCCACCGCCCTTTGGCCTTGTGATATCCCTGTGGGAGCGGGCGAGCCCGCGAACAGGCCGTTGGATCAATGCACGGTCTTGCGCTGCCGTACACACTCCTGGGCCTGAGCGGTCAGTTCGTCCAGCCGCTCATCCCGCATCTGTTCCGCTTCGATCATCGCATCCTCACCCTGCTGGTT
Organism: Pseudomonas sp. B14(2017); assembly: GCF_002113255.1. Classification (NCBI taxonomy): domain Bacteria; kingdom Pseudomonadati; phylum Pseudomonadota; class Gammaproteobacteria; order Pseudomonadales; family Pseudomonadaceae; genus Pseudomonas; species Pseudomonas sp. B14(2017). The sequence goes on along the minus strand of NZ_NEJY01000016.1, from coordinate 146,225 downwards.
GAGCAGGTAGGTATGGATCTGCATCACTTCCGCCGTCTGGTAGATCGGCGCAATATCCAGCCGCCCGATCAGCGCGCCGCTAGCCCGCCCGGTACTGCTCATCAGTACCTGCGGCCCGTTGGCGGCCACCACCTGCATGCCCATCGCCTCGAACCACGGTACCTGGCTGGCAAAGGCATTCAGCTCGACGCAGGCATGGCGTGCCTGCAGATCGCCCAGCAGGGCGCGGGCGATGCCCTGGCGACGATGGCTGGCGCGCACGGCCAGGAATGCCAGGGCGCACGCCTGTTCATCGTCCTCGGCCGGCAGCGACAGGGCAAACCCCAGCAATTGGTCCGGTGCCTCGGCATCCAGCGCCAGGGTCAGTGTCACGGCCAGGCCGCGGGTGCCGTCCAGTGCTTGCAGGTACTGGTGCACCTCCATGCCGACGCCGTACTGGTACAGCGGGTACAGCGGGTTGTCGGCACTGATGGCGACACTGCTCAGTTCGCCGACGTGGTGGATCACCAGTTCGCGGATCTGGTTCTGGAAAGATTCAGGCGGCACGCTGTCGAGGCGGCTCAGGATGAACATCGGGGGGCGGGCTCCGGCGGGTAGATGGACGGCCCGCGCCATGCGGGCGCGGGCTGTACAGTCTAACCGGTTTTGCCGATCAGCCTTGTACCTGCAATGCACCGAGCATCAGGTCGAGGTTTTGCACCGCCGCACCGGAGGCACCTTTGCCGAGGTTGTCGAACACTGCGGTCAGCAGCACCTGGCCATGCTCAGGGTTGGCGTAAAGCGCCAGGCGCAGGTCGTTGCTGTCGTTCAACGCCTCGGGGTCGAGGTTCGGCGCTGCGCCGTGCTGGTGCAGGGGCATCAGTTGGACGTGGCGGGCACCCTGGTAGTGCTGCTGCAGGCAGGCCTGCAGCTGTTCGGCACTGACCTGGCCGGGCAGCAGGCGCAACTGCAGCGGGATGCTCAGCACGATGCCTTGGCGGTAGGCAGCGTAGCCGGGCATGAACATCGGCCGCGCCGACAGCCCGGCGTGCTGCTGGATTTCCGGCACGTGCTTGTGCGCCAGTTCCAGGCCGTACAGTTGCAGGGCCGGGGTTTTGCCGGCGGCGGGCTGTTCATGCCGTTCGACTGCGGCGCGACCACCACCGGAATAGCCGGAGATGGCGTGGATGTTCAGCGGGTAATCCGCTGGCAGCAGGCCGGCCTTGACCAGTGGGCGCAACAGGGCGATGGCGCCGGTGGGGTAGCAGCCGGGGTTGCTGACGCGCTTGCTGTGCGCGATGCGCTCGGCTTGCTGCTCGTCGAGCTCCGGCAGGCCATAGACCCAGCCTGGGCTGGTGCGGTGCGCGGAGCTTGCGTCGATCACCCGCACCTGCGGGTTGTGGATCGCCGCCACGGCCTCGCGGGCGGCATCGTCGGGCAGGCACAGCAGGGCGATGTCGGCGCTGTTGATTGCCTCGCGGCGGCGTTGCGGGTCTTTGCGCTCGGCTTCGGGCAGGGTCAGCAGGCGCAGATCGCTTCGGCCTTGCAGGCGGGCATGGATCTGCAGGCCGGTGGTGCCTTGGTCACCGTCGATGAAGACAACAGGGGTGTGCATGGTCAAAGTCCGGTCGGGGAGGGATGGCCTATGCTCGCTTGTGGCTCTGGTAAAGAAAATTTGAATATGATGATCGATATGTTCATCTTTTCTGAATGAGTTTGGCCCATGCGCGAAATCAGCCTCGATCGCCTCCGCACCTTGGTGGTCATCTCCGACCTGGGCTCCTTTGCCGAAGCCGCCCGCCAGCTCAACCTGGCACCGCCCACCATCAGCCTGCACGTGGCCGAGCTGGAGGTGCGCATCGGCGCCCCGTTGCTTACCCGCACCCGCGGCCAGGTGCGGCCCACGGTCATCGGCGAAACCCTGCTGGCCCGTGCCCGCCGCCTGCTGGCCGACGCCGACCTGGCGCTGGATGAAGTGCGCCGACAGGTCGAGGGCCTGACCGGCCGGGTGCGCCTGGGCGCTTCCACCGGTGCCATCGCCCACCTGCTGCCGCAGGCGCTGGAGCACTTGCGTACGGTGCACCCGAGGATCGATGTGCAGGTACAGGTACTGACCTCCCAGGCCTCGTTGGCGCGCTTGCGCGAGGGCACGCTGGATATCGGCCTGGTGGCCTTGCCACAGGTGGCCGGCAAAGGGCTTGCGGTTACGCCCTGGCGGCGCGACCCGATCCTGGCCTACGTGCCGGCCGACTGGCAGCCACCGGCCAAGGTCACGCCGGCCTGGCTGGCGCAGCGGGCTTTGATCCTCAACGACAGCAGCACCCAGCTTTCGCGGGTGACCGGCGAGTGGTTCGCGGCAGCGGGGTTGTACCCCGAGCCGCGAATCGAGCTGAACTACAACGATGCGATCAAGAGCCTGGTCGGGGCCGGGTATGGGGCGACATTGCTGCCGCAGGAGGGGGAGTCGGCCGAGCTGGACCGGCGCATCGCCCGCCGGCCGCTGCGGCCGGGGTTGTGGCGGCAACTGGGCATTGCTTGCCGGGAAGGGCAGGTGGAGCGGGCCACGGGGTAGGTGTTGCAGGCGTTGGAGCGGTTGCGCCAGTAGGGGCTGCTGTGCAGCCCAATCGCCGGCAAGCCAGCTCCCACAGGTACAGCGATAGCCTGAAGGCAGCGCCGTACCTGTGGGAGCTGGCTTGCCGGCGATTGGGCCGCGGGGCGGCCCCTGGGGTCACCCCCGCTCTCGGGCCCGCACCGCGGTCACTGTCTCCCCGCCAACCCCCCAGTTATCGGTCGGCACCTCCTCGATCACCACGAAGGTACTGGCCGGCGGCTTGCCCAGCACCTGCTGCAGCATGCGGGTCGTCTGTTCGATCAACTGGCGCTTGTGCTCAGCGCTCACGCCTTCATCGGTCACGCGAATATGGACATAGGGCATGGTTCTCGCTCCTCTGTTAATGCCAGGTGCCAGCGGTGCTACCGCCATCCACCGGCAGGATCACGCCGCTGACGAAGCGTGAGTCGGCCAGGTACAACACTGCATCCACGACATCCTGTGGCAAGCCGGTGCGGCCACTGGGTGACAGCGCGCCCATGCCTTGTGTGTTGCCGCCATGCAGTGGTGTTTCGATGATCCCCGGCGCCACCGCGTTCACCTGCACGCCGCCGGCTGCCAGTTCCAGTGCCAGGCCTTTCACCGCCTGGTTCAGGCCACCCTTGACCAGTACCGGCAGCAGGGCCGGCACGCGGGTGTCCGGTTGCAAGGCGATGGAGGCGGTGATGGCAATGATCTGCCCATGCCCTTGCCTGGTCATGACCCGCGCCGCTTCCTGGGCCGGGTAGAAGAACCCCTTGAGGTTGGTACCGACCAAGGCGTCGACATCCGCTTCGCTGTACTCGGCAAATGGCTTGGCAATGAAGATGCCGGCGTTGTTGATCAGCAGGTCGACCCCGCCAAAGGCTTGCTCGGCGCTGGCGAACAGGCGCTGAGCCGTGCCCGGTTCGGCGATGTCGCCAGCCACGCCGATGAAGCGCGATGGGTTGCCGAGGCGGGCGGCGGCTTGCTCAAGGCGGGCCTGGCTGCGAGCGTTGCCGACCACGTTGTCGCCGCGTTCGAGGAAGGCCTCGGCCAGGGCGAAACCCAGGCCGCTCGAGGCCCCGGTAATGATGACGGTGCGTGGCGTGTTCATGTGCATGATCTCCAGTGAAGTGAGCCCTGGGCTCGGTGTGAAGCCACTGTAGGTTGCAATCAGCACTTGAAAAATGAGGCGCGGGGCATTTCAATCGATACATCATGTAATCAATCGAGCCGTCATGACCCGCCATTTCGACGATCTGCAACTGGGCAGCCTGGAACTGTTCTGCCTGGCCGCCGACAGCGGCAGTTTCACTGCCGCGGCCACGGAGGCCGGCGTTACGCCGGCGGCGGTCAGCCGCAGCGTGGCGCGCCTGGAAGAGCGCCTGGGCGTGCGCCTGTTCGTCCGCACAACCCGGCAGATGCGCCTGTCCGCAGCCGGCCAGGCCTACTACCAGCAATGCCGGCAGGCACTGGGGCAACTGGTCGAGGCCGAGCGCCAGGTCACGGGCGGGCAGGTCGAGCCGAGCGGCCGCCTGCGTATCAGTGCCCCCACGCCCTATGCTCATCACCGGCTGTTGCCGCTGCTGCCGCGGTTTCGCCAGCGTTACCCAAAGGTGCAGGTGGATGTGCATGTCAGCAACCGCAACGTCGACTTTGCCGAGGAACCGTTCGACCTGGCCATTCGTGGTCGCGAGCCGGCCGATTCGCGGCTGGTGGCGCGTCGCCTGGAAGATGCCGAACTGGTGGTGGTGGCCACGCCGGGCTACCTGGCCCGTGCCGGCACGCCACGAACACCGCACGACTTGCTGCAACATGAGTGCATCCAGTTCGAACTGCCCAGCAGTGGCCGCCGCCCGCCGTGGAGCTTCCTTCAGGATGGCCAGCAGGTGGAGATCGAAACCCAGGGTGGGTTCACCTGCCTGGGCGACTTCCTTGCCACCGCCACGCTGGTGCGCCACGGCGGCGGGCTGATGCAGGCTTACCGCTTTACCGTGCAGGACGCACTGGCCAGTGGCGAACTGGTGGAAGTGCTCGCCGAGTTTGGCGGCACCTCGCGGCCGTTCATGCTGATCTACCCCCAGGCCCGGCACATGCCGCTGCGGGTGCGGGTGTTCATCGATTTCCTGTTTGCCGAGGGGGCATAGCCCCCGGGCTGAGCCGAGGCGCCGGGGCGTATGGCCGACTATGCTGTTTGCTGCGTCGAGCCAATGTCATCTCGACGACCCTTCAGGTTTTCCAGGAGAACGCTCCATGAAATCCACGAAATGCATACCTTTGCTGGTGATTGCCTCGGTCCTCAGTTTTGCCGCACACGCAGACCCTGTGAGCAACTGTGCGGCCAAGATCAAGGAGCTTGAAGACATTCAGAGGACCGATGGCCAGGCACTGCACGGTGGCATGGCGCACGACTACCACGAGCTGTTGAAGCAGGCCAAGGAAGGGCAGGCTGCGGGTGACATGATCAAGTGTCAGGCCTCCGCCGACCGGGCCAAGACCATCTACAACAAGGCGCGCGGGAAGTAGCTGCAGTCCTGCACTGGCCTCTTCGCGGGCTCGCCCGCTCCCACAGGTATTGCACAGGCCTTGAGCCTGTTGGAAATCCTGTGGGAGCGGGCAAGCCCGCGAACAGGCCAGTGCAGGAAAGCCCAGTCAGAACCAGCGATCATTCTTCCTGCGCCCACGGGTCAGCGCCGGCAGGATCAGCCCCGCCAGCAAGCCCGCGCCGGCAATGCTGCCGCCATACACCATGTAGCGCATCATCACCTGCTTGTTCTCGTCCCCCAGGCGGGCCTGGGTATCGCGCAGCTGCGACTGGCTCTGGTCGAGCTGTTCATTCAGCGCCTTGTTGCGCGCCTCCAGTTCGTCGATCAGTTTCTTGCGTGAATCCAGGGTTTCCTGCATGCCCTGCACGCGGCTCTTCCAGCTGTCGTCGATGTTCTTCAACTGCCCGGTCAGGTCCGCGACCTGGGCATCGAGCTGCGGCAGGCGCTCGCTCTGGCCTGGCACCGACTGCAGGTCGTTGCTGAGGATCCACACCAGATCGCCGTTCTGCCCGCGCACCTGGCTGTAGTTGCCCTGGCTGCCGATCAGGGTCAGCTTCTGCCCGGACTTGAGCGTACCGACAATGCGGTGGCCATCGGTGGGGCCGCTGCGCACGTAGGTGCTCAGGCTGTCGCTGACCCAGCGTGCGTCGCTGGCAGGCTCTTCGGCGTGCACCGGTGCGGCAAGGGCCACCAGGGTGGCGATCAGGCCGCCGCGCAGGGCAGTGAGGGCGGAAGCAGTTGGGCGGGAATCGGGCATGTTGGGTCTTCGCTGAAACAGGACAAAAGTAGGCCCGGTGACTGGGCCGATGAACCGGTCGGTGAGTTGACCGTCAGCGAAAGACCGTTTTTTTGTAGGCGGGTTCACTACCTGACGTCGGAAATGTCTGCAGGATGTTGCAGGACCCGACGTGGCGCAGCTGCGTTGCCAATGAAGCAAATGTCGTGGAGTACCCCTTGTCGATCCTGTGAATTCACCCTGCTTGCCGGGGCTAGACTCTGGAGTTCACATTCATTCATGGAGCAAGACCATGACTGCCAGGAACACCATCTGCCTCTGGTACGACAATGATGCCGAGGAGGCAGCCAACTTCTATGCCAGCGTCTTCCCCGACAGCAAGGTAATCGCGCTGCACAAGGCGCCGAGTGATTACCCGTCGGGGAAGGAGGGCGACGTGATCACGGTCGAATTCACCGTCATGGGCATTCCCTGCGTGGGGCTCAATGGAGGCAAGGCCTTCACGCACTGCGAGGCGTTTTCATTCCAGGTCAGCACCGAGGACCAAGCCGAGACCGACCGCTTTTGGGATGCCATTGTCGGCAATGGCGGCGAGGCCAGCGTCTGCGGCTGGTGCAAGGACAAATGGGGGATTTCGTGGCAGATCACCCCGCGCATCCTCATCGAAGCCATCGGGCACCCCGACCGGGCGGCGGCCAAGCGGGCGTTCGAGGCCATGATGCAGATGGGCAAGATCGATGTGGCCAGGATAGAGGCGGCGTTGAAGGGCTGATTACGGCAGTGAAGGCATCTTGATCGGGGGCTGATCGGGGTGGGCGTGCTTGACCATGAGTTTTTGTAATCAATAAGCCCTAGAAAATGTCGATGTATCGGCTCGCAGCCCCGCCCTAGACTCGGGTAGCAATTGGGGGCTCCGCTGCTCATTCAAAGGGACTGATCGAATGAGCAGGCGTATCAACGCACGATGAAGCGTACGCCAACCCCGATGCATCGCTGTTTTCCAGACAACAAGAACCAGGAAATCCGCACGCCATGATGACATCGCCGTTCTCGATCCCCGCCAATGCCCGCCGTATCGACCCGTCGCGCCAGCGCGCCGCTGCGCTCAAGGCCGACGGTTCGGTCGACGACAACGACCGCACCGAAATCGGCCCTACGCCGCTGGCCTTTGCCGAGTGGGCTGCCCTCGGCCTGCAGGCGCCGCACCTGCCAACCATGCGCGAGTACCGCCTGCAGCGTATCCGCGAGCAGCTGGTGGCCCGCGACCTCGGTGGCATCCTGCTGTTCGACCCACTGAACATCCGCTATGCCACCGACACCACCAACATGCAGCTGTGGACCACCCACAATCCCGCGCGAGCCTGTTTCGTCGCCGCCAGCGGCCATGTGGTGCTGTGGGACTTCCATGGCTGCGATCACCTGTCTGCGCATTTGCCGCTGGTAAGCGAACTGCGCAGTGGCGCTTCGTTCTTCTATTTCGAAACCGGTGACCGCACCGAGGAACATGCCCGGCGCTTCTGCGCCCAGGTCGACGAACTGCTGCGCACCCATGCCGGCAACAACCGCCGCCTGGCCGTGGACCGCATCGAAGTCGCCGGCCTGCGCGCCCTCGATGCGCTCGGCGTGCAGGTGCACAATGGCCAGGAAGTGACCGAATTCGCTCGGCTGATCAAAGGCCCCGACGAAATCCTCGCCATGCGCTGCGCCGTGGCTTCCTGCGAAGCCTCGGTGGCCGAAATGCGCCAGGCCATGCGTGCCGGGGCCACCGAGAACGATGTGTGGGCGGCGCTGCACAGCGGCAATATCCGCCGCGGCGGCGAATGGATCGAAACCCGCATCCTCAGCTCTGGCCCGCGTACCAACCCCTGGTTCCAGGAGTCCGGCCCGCGGGTGCTCGGTGACGGTGACCTGTTGTCGTTCGACACCGACCTGATTGGTGTATATGGCTTCTGCGTGGACATGTCGCGCAGCTGGATCTGCGGTGGCCTTGAGCCCACGGCAGAGCAGAAGCGCCTGTATCGCATTGCCCATGAACACATCCACGTCAACGCCGAAATGGTCAAGCCTGGCGTGCGCTTCACCGAACTCACCCGCAACGGCCACCGCTTGCCCGAGAGCTGCCGCGCGCAGCGTTACGGCGTGATGTTCCATGGGGTGGGGCTATGCGATGAGTACCCGAGCATTCGTTACCCGGAAGACCTCGAGTCCTATGGCTACGAAGGCGAACTGCAGCCGGGCATGGCCTTGTGCGTGGAGGCTTATGTGGGCGAAGTGGGCGGGCGTGACGGGATCAAGCTGGAGAACCAGTTGCTGGTGACCGAGGACGGGTATGAGCTGTTGACCCATTACCCGTTCGAGGAAAGCTTCCTGCGCGATTGATTGGGCACCTGAAACCTGCGCCGTACCCGTGTAGGAGCGGCTTTAGCCGCGAACACCGGCAAAGCCGGTGCCATCCACCGCGCCGCCTGCTTCGCGGGTAAACCCGCTCCCACAAGGTACGGCGCAGGCTCCGGCTCACGCGGTCCCTGTGGGAGCGGGCTTGCCCGATCAGTTGCCGGTCACTTCGGCCTCTGCCGACGCCGGCTTGGCCGAAGTCTTCTTCTCCTGCACCACGATGTAGAACTCTTCGCCATGCTTCACCGCGCCATACAGCACGGCCTTTTCGATCAGTTCGTTGCCGCGCAGGTGGCGCAGCATCATCGGGTCCTTGCGCAGGTCGCGGTACAGCGCCAGGCACAGCAGCACCATCACCACCACGAACGGCAGGGCCACGACGATGGTCAGGTTCTGCAGGCCGGTCAGCGCCTCGCCGGGGTCGCGCGGGTCACCGATTGCCAGCATGATCGCCGCAACAGTACCGGTCAGCGCACCCCAGAAGATCACCGTACGTCGCGATGGCGTGGTGGTGCCGTGTTCCGACAGCGTGCCCATCACCAGCGAGGCCGCATCGGCACCGGAGACGAAGAAGATACCCACCAGAACCATCACCAGCACCGATGTCGCCGAGGCCAGCGGGTAGCTGTCCAGCAACTGGTACAGCGCGTGGTTGCTGTTGACCGCACCATTGGCCAGCTGGAAGGCGCCCTCGCGCAGGGCGTCGATACTCGCGCCGCCAAAGATGGTGAACCACACCAGGCTGACCAGGCTCGGTACCAGCAGCACCCCGGTAACGAACTGGCGGATGGTGCGGCCGCGGCTGATGCGGGCGATGAACATGCCCACGAACGGCGTCCAGGAAATCCACCAGGCCCAGTAGAACACGGTCCAGCCGGCCAGCCAGCTGTTCATCTGCTCACCGCCGCTGGCGTTGGTGCGGGCCATCATTTCCGGCAGCATCTTGACGTAGATGCCGATCGAGGTTGGCAGCAGGTTGAGCATCAGCAGGGTCGGGCCGACCATGAACACGAACAGCGCCAGCACCAGCGCCAGCACCATGTTGGTGTTGGACAGCCACTGGATGCCCTTGCCGATGCCCGACACCGCCGAGGTGACGAAGGCGATGGTCAGCAGGGTGATGATCGAGATGTAGAACAGCTTGCCGGGGCTTTCGATCCAGCCGTTGTACTCCAGGCCGCCGGCGATCTGCAGCGCGCCCAGGCCCAGCGAGGCCGCCGAGCCGAACAGCGTGGCGAAGATCGCCATCATGTCGATCAGGCGGCCGAGCGGGCCGTTGGCATGCTTGCCGATCAACGGCCGGAAGGCGGCGGAAATCAGCTGCGAGCGGCCGCGACGGAAGGTGCCATAGGCAATCACCAGGCCGACGATGGCATACATGGCCCAGGGGTGCAGGGTCCAGTGGAACAGCGTGGTGGCCATGGCCACCTGCATCGCTTCGCTGGATTGCCCGGCGGCCGTCCCAGGCGGTGGCGACACATAGTGCGACAGCGGTTCGGCAACGCCGAAGAACATCAGGCCGATGCCCATGCCGGCGCTGAACATCATCGCCACCCACGACACCGTACGGAATTCTGGCTGTTCGCCATCACGGCCCAGCGGGACCCGGCCGTAACGGCTGGCCGCCAGCCACAGCACGAACACCACGAACAGCGTGGAGGTGAGCACGAAGAACCAGCCGAAGTTGAGAATGACCCAGGATTGCGCGCTGGAGGCGCTGCTGGCGAGGCTGGCCTGGTTGAGGAAGCCCCAGAGGACGAAAGCGATTGCCAGGAGGCTGGTGAAACCAAAGACGATCCAGTCGAGCTTGCCCTCGAAACGCCGGTCCTGGCGCGCTTCCGCGGTTTTCGAGGGGTCCGTCACGCCAAGGTCGAGCGTTTCGGTGATGTGTTCCTTTGCCATGAATGATGAGGCCCCTTTCTGGCTTACCTGCAGGTGCAGGCTTGTTGTTGTGTGGGCTACCGAGTTCGATGACTGCCTCGGCCGGGAGATTGCTGGCGGGATTATCCTGTGCACGAAACGGCGGCTCCTGTCCCGATAACGCCCCGGGGCGTCCATTACGCGACCTGCCAAATACTTTTAGTTCTGGGGGCGATGGCCCTTTCTGCTTCGCGTTCTGGTACCCTGATGGGCATTCCCCGGGCCTGCACATCCGAGCACCGTAGAAGCGCTGCTGCTTGTGGGCCTGGCCGTACCAGGAAACGGAGATTCGTCCAAATGGCCACTGACCGTGTGAGCCTGATTCATTTCGATAAATTGAGCATGAGCCCTGCCGCTGCCGATCGGTTCCAGAAAGCCCTCGACGCGCTGGAAGCGCTCAAGCTGCAGGACCGTTACGTGTATCTCATCGCTCCTTATCTGGGTGATATCGCTGACGCCTCCGACCCCGAGCAACTGGCCACCGCCCTGGAACAGGGCTTGCGCGTGGTCGACGAGCTGCTGGCCGCCAGGTCGGTCAGCAAGGTCAAGGCCGAGGAAGTGCGCCAGGTGTTCCACGGCGCCGCCGAGCGTGCGCGGGCAGAAATGCCCGGCTGAGTGGCGGCATGGCCAAAGACATCGACAACCCTTGCGTCTCGCTGTGCCAGCTCAATAGCGAGCTGTGCGTGAGCTGCGGCCGCACCCGTGACGAAATCCGCAAATGGCGGGGCATGAAACGCCCCGAGAAGATGGCCACCGTGCAGCGGGCGGCAACGCGGATGAAGGCTATCGCCAAGAAGGCGGCCAAGCGGCAGAATGCCGACTGAACCTGCGCACCCTGTGCGCGGCCTTTCCTGATTGTCTGACGAGCCTGAAAATGGATTCTCACTCGCTGTTTGCCTTTACCCTGGTCGCTGCCATCGCGATCGCCAGCCCCGGCCCTGCCACCCTGATGGCCATCAACAACAGCCTGGCCCATGGCCAGCGCAGCGCGATCTGGTCGTCGCTGGGCAATGGTTCGGGCCTGTTCTGCCTTTCTGCTGCGGCCATGCTGGGCTTGGGCGCGCTGCTGGCCAGTTCCGAAATGCTGTTCAACGCCGTGAAGATCCTGGGGGCGGGCTACCTGTTCTACCTGGGGGCGCGGCAATTGCTGAAAAAGAGCCCGATGCTGGCGCAGGGCGCCGCAGAGGGTGTGGCCAAGGTCCGGCCCACGCCGCTGAAGCTCTACAAGTCGGCCTTCCTCACGGCAGTGACCAACCCCAAGGCGACCATGTTCTTCACCGCACTGTTCCCGCAGTTCATCGACCAGGGGGCGGCGCTGCTGCCGCAGTTCCTGATCCTGACCGGGATATTCGTGGCGTTGTCGCTGGTTTCGCTGAGCCTGTATGCCGCGCTGGCGGCGCGGGCCAAGGGCGTGCTGACCCGGCCGTTGCTGTCGCGCTGGGTCAGCCGGGTGGTGGGCACCACCTTCATCGGTTTTGGCGCGGCGATCCTGGCGATGCGCCGGCAGGGGGCCTGAAGTACGAGGGCCGCTCCTTCTGGCCGATAAAAGGCCAACCTGATGGCCATACATGGTCCAGACTGTCTACAGCACGCACAGATGGGTGCTGCAGTCGACCACAGGATGTGGCAGCCTTTGGCCACCGCTCCGGGTCTGCGGATGTCACATGTGCCGAGGGTTGTCGATGATCGAGCGCTGCTTTCGCCACGCCTTGTTGCTGTTGCCGTGCCTGCTGCTGCCGCTGGCGGCGGTAGCGCATGAGGAATGCCGGCGGCTGACTGCCACCGGCAACCCGGAATACCCCCCCTACCTGTGGCGCGACCCGCAGAACCCCGAGCAACTGATCGGTGCCAATGCCGACCTGCTCAAGTACCTGGGCAAGCAGTTGGGGCTGGAAATCGAGGTGGTCTACGGCGGGCCGTGGTCGCGCGCCCAGGAAGAAGTGCGCACGGGCCGGATCGACCTGATGGCTGGGTATTTCCTGACCGAGGCCCGCCGGCAACAGATGGACTTCATTGCCCCGGCATTCCTGCATACCCCCAGCGTTGTCTGGGTGCGCCAGGACAATACCTTTGCGTACAAGCAATGGGCCGACCTGAAGGGGCGCAAAGGCGGCACGCTGGTCAACAACAGCCACGGCCAGCAGTTCGACGACTACGCCAGGACCAACCTCACCCTCGAAGCGGTACCCGGTGCCAGGCAGGCATTCGAGAAGTTGATGCACAAGCGCAGCGATTATGTGGTGTACGAGCAGTATCCCGGCTTGGCGCTGGCGCGCACATTGGGGATTGCCGACACTTTGCAGGTGCTGGAGCCACCGATATCCAGCGAAGGGCTGTACCTGGCGCTGTCGCATGACTCGCCCTGCAACCAGCCGCAGCTGCGTGAGGCGCTGGCGAGGGAGATGGAAAAGATCGTTGCCGGGGCGTTGCCGGAGCAACTGCTGCAGCAAAACCTGGAGCGTTGGCAATAAATAGCAGCCTGGTATGCGGTCCTACAAGGACCGGGCCAGTTGCTCGGCTTCCTTGGCCCGGGTCACGCTGACTGCGCCGGGCAGGGTGACATCGTTCTTCGCCGCGAGGATCTCGGCCATGACGCTGACGGCAATCTCGGCCGGGGTCTTGCTACCGATATAAATGCCGATAGGGCCGTGCAGGCGCTGCAACGACGCTTCGCTTTCGCCAAAGTGTTCGATCAGCCGCTCGCGGCGCAGCTGGCTGTTGCGCCGTGAGCCGATGGCACCAATATAGAACGCCGGGCTGTGCAGGGCTTCGAGCAGGGCCAGGTCGTCCAGCTTGGGGTCGTGGCTGACGGCGACGATGGCGCTGCGCAGGTCTGGGGCGAAGGCGCGGACCACGTCGTCCGGCATGCCGGCCAGGTGGTTGACGCCGGCAACGTTCCAGCCTGCCGTGTACTCGGGGCGCGGGTCGCACAGTGAAACGCTGAAGCCATTGAACAGGGCCATGGTCGCCAGGTATTCGGCCAGCGCGCCGGCACCGATCAGCAGCAGGCGGTAGCCGGGGCCGAGGGTGCTGAGCATGTGCTGGCCATCGAAGCTGAACAGTTCGGGCGTGGTGGTGGCGGTGAGGCTGGCCTCGCCGCTGCGCAGGTCAAGCCCACGGCGTACCAGGTTGCCGCCGTCGAGGCCGTCGAGCAGTTGCTCGAGGTGTGGCAGCGACGGGGCGAATTCCAGCACCAGTTCGAGGGTACCGCCACAGGGCAGGCCACAGCGGTGGGCCTCGTCGGCGCTGACACCATAGCGCACCACCTGGGGCAGGCCGCCGGGCATGCCGGGGCCGCCGTAGGCACTGGTGTAGCGGTGAATGAGGTCGTCCTCGATGCAGCCGCCAGAGACACTGCCAACCACACGGCCGTCGCTGCGCAGGGCCATCATCGAGCCCACCGGGCGGGGGGAGGAGCCCCAGGTGCGGGCGACCGTGGCGAGCAGGGTGCGGTGGCCGGCGGCGAGCCAGTCTCGGGTGGTGCGCAGGACCAGCAGGTCGATGCTTTCCATGGGTACTCCATTAAACCTGATGTTGGCTGTGCCGGCCTCTTCGCGGGCTTGCCCGCTCCCACAGGGACCCCACAGTCCTGAAGGACGCCGCCATACCTGTGGGAGCGGGCAAGCCCGCGAAGAGGCCGGTGCAGGCACTACCCATTTCAGCGCATGTGCAAAATGATCGGGCTACTGCTGGCCGGGTCGGTATGCCCACGCAACTTGCCCACCGCCTGCGCATTCACCGCGCCGCCATTGTTCCCCCAGGCACTGCGCACGAAACCCAGCACATCAGCAATTTCCTGGTCACTCAACTGCTCACGGAAGGCCGGCATGCGATAGGCATCGGGCAACCCGGCCGTCACCACCCGCTGCGAACCATTGAGGGTGATATTGATCGCCGAGGCGTCTTCTTTGGCCAGTGCCGAAGTAGCGCCGGCCAAAGGCGGCATCCATTCGGCCTGGCCCTTGCCGTCCAGGCCGTGGCACGACGCACAGCGGGTTACATAGGTATGCGCCCCAGGGCTGTCGAGCCGCGCCGCCATGGTTTCGGCCTGGTACTGCCACGGCTCACCGTCGCGTTGCGGGTCGCCGGGCAGCGACTTCAGGTAGCGGGCGATGGCGGCCAGGTCGTCGTCACTCATGAACTGCGTGGAGTTGTTGAATGCCTCGGTCATCGAGCCAAATACCACCGCGTGCCGGTTGCGCCCGGTCTTGAGGAACTGCGCGATCTCGGCCTCGCTCCAGCGCCCCAGCCCGGTGTTGGGGTCGGCACGCAGGCTCGGTGCATACCAGCCATCGAGCAGGGCGCCAGCGAGGAACGGCTTGCCGCTGTCATCCAGGGCCTTTTCGTTGAAGGCCAGGCCGCGCGGCGTATGGCAGCTGCCACAGTGGCCGGGGCCCTGGACGATGTAGGCGCCGCGGTTCCACTGGGCATCCTGCCCGGCCTGGTCGGCGTATGGCGTGGTGGCGGCGAACAGGCCGTTCCACATGGCAATGGGCCAGCGCCAGTTCAGCGGCCAGGGAATGTCGCTGGCAAGGTTCGATTGCTGCACGGGTTGCACGCCGTGCATGAAGAAGGCGTACAGCGCCTTTACATCGTCATCGCTGAGCTTGGCGTAGGACGGGTAGGGCATGGCCGGGTACAGCCGCCGGCCACCGGGTGCGACGCCCTGGCGCACGGCACGGTCGAAGTCGGCCAGGCTGTAGTGGCCGATGCCGGTGTCGCGGTCGGGGGTGATGTTGGTGGCGTGGATCGCCCCCAGCGGGGTGGCCATTTCCAGCCCGCCGGCGAACGGTTTGCCGTCCGGCAGGCTGTGGCAGGCCACGCAGTCGCTGAGGCGGGCCACGTACTCGCCACGGCTGACCAGCGCTGGGTCGGCAGTGGTGGCCTGCGCATCGGCGAATGGCGAGGCGGGCTCGCGGGTGACGTACCAGGCCAGCAGGCCTGCCGCGACCAGGCACGGCAGCGCCAGCCAGCCAGCGGTTCTTGCGAAACGGTGGGTCATGGGGCGTCCTTGTGTGCTCAGCTGAAGGTATGGCGGCTCAATGGCAGGCTGCGCACGCGCTGGCCGGTCAACTGTGCGACTGCGTTGGCCACCGCCGGTGCCACTGCGGGCAACGGTGGCTCGCCGATGCCGCCCATCTTCGCCCCGCTTTCGACAATGCGCACATGCACCCTGGCCATGCGCGACGGCGGCAGGATCGGGTACAGGTCGTAGTTGCGCGCGCGCGGCTT
Source organism: Pseudomonas sp. B14(2017) (assembly GCF_002113255.1). Classification (NCBI taxonomy): domain Bacteria; kingdom Pseudomonadati; phylum Pseudomonadota; class Gammaproteobacteria; order Pseudomonadales; family Pseudomonadaceae; genus Pseudomonas; species Pseudomonas sp. B14(2017). Next base: position 130,846 of record NZ_NEJY01000016.1, on the reverse strand, counting down.
GCCATCCACGTACACCGCTTCTTCCAGCAGCGTCTGCGACAGGCCCAGGGCGACGGCGCCGTTGACCTGGTGCTCGATGATCGCCGGGTTGACGATGCTGCCCGGGTCGATGGCCTGCCAGATGTCGTGCACCTTGACCTGGCCATTCTCGATCGACACCTCGGCAATGACCGCTGCCTCCGAGCCGAACGGCGAGGCCATGGCCACGCCACGCGCTCGCTTGCTGCCATCCTCGGCGGTGAACGGCCCCCGTTTCCAGCCGCCGGACAGTTCGGCGACGGCCTGCAACAGGTTGGTCAGGCGCTGGTTGTCGCGCAGCAGGTGCAGGCGCAGTTCGAACGGGTCCTTGCCGCCTTTGTCGGCCAGTTCGTCGAGGAACGACTCATAGAAGAAGTCGTTCAGCGAGTTGCCCACCGAGCGCCAGTAGCCGAGCATGGCCGGGCCTTTCACGTAGATCTGCGCGATGCGCTTGTTGGCGATGGCGTAGGACTTGCCCGACAGCCCTTCGAGCGCGGTCGGGTCGAGCTTTTCGCCTTGCTTGCCAGCGATGGCTTCGGTCGGGCCTTCGGTGGCGCTCACGGCTTCGAGGGCCACCGGCAGGCCGTCGGCATCCAGCCCGGCGCGGAACTTCACCACGGCGACCGGGCGCAGCACATCGCGGAGGAATTCCTCTTCGCGGCTCCAGATGAGTTTCACCGGCCGGCCGACCGCCTTGGCCAAGGCAATGGCCTGTGGGTAGGGGTTGGCCGAGTCGTACAGGAAGTGGCGGCCAAAGAAACCGCCCAGCAACGGCGAATGCAGGGTGATCTGCGCCGGGGCCAGGCCGGTGCGCTTGGCAATGTCGTCACGGAACATGTCCGGTGCCTGGTTGGGCAGCCACACCTCCAGGGTGCCGTCCGGGTTGAAGCGCGCCAGTGCCGACGGCGGTTCCAGCTGGGCGTGGTTGAGGTACTGGTTGTGGTAGGTTGCTTCGACCCGGGTCTTGGCACTGGCCAGCATGCCGGCCACATCGCCCTGGTTTTCGTCGTCGCGCGCCGGGCCCGTGACCGTGGCCAGGTGCTCGCGCCAGCCATCGCTGGAGAAGTCGGCCGGCATTGGCCGTACCGGGCTGTCGGCCGCGGGCTCCTTCCAGTCCACCTGGATGGCTTCGACCGCGCGCTTGGCGTGCCACCAGCGTTCGGCAACCACGGCCACGGCACCCGGCAGCTGATGCACCGAATGCACGCCCTTCATGGCCTTGACCTGGTCTTCATTGCGCAGGCTGCCGACGGTCATGCCCAGGCGCGGCGCGTGCTGCACGGCAGCGTGGAGCATGCCGTCGACCTTGATATCGATGCTGTACACAGCCTTGCCGGTGGACTTGTCGTAGGCATCCAGGCGACGTACCGGCTTGCCGATCCAGCGAAACTGGCTGGGGTCGCGCAGCTTGACGCTGGCCGGGTCCGGCACCGGCAGGTCCATGGCCCGCCCGGCCAGTTCATCGTAGGGGATGGAGCGGCCAGTCGTGGTATGTACCACGTGGCCCGGCGTGGTGGAGAGTTCTTCGACCGGCACGCCCAGCTGTTCGGCGCCCGCCTGCAGCAGCATGGCCCGGGCGAGGGCGCCCAGGCGGCGCATGGTCGGGTAGCTCATGCGCACCGACATGCTGCCGCCAGTGATGCGCATGCCATTTTCCATCACTACATAAGCTTCGCCGGGCGGCGCGCTGTCGACCACGAAATTGGCCGGGTCGACGTCCAGCTCTTCACCAACGATCTGCGCCATGGCGGTGAAGGGGCCTTGGCCACCTTCCATGAACGGGCTGAGCAGGCGCACTCTGCCGTCCGGGCGGATCTCCAGAAACGCCGGCACCTGGGTGCCGCGCTCCGGGGTTGCTGCGGCGGCTGCCTGCACGCGGGCCGACCCCATGGGCAGGCCGAAGCCCAGCACCAGGGCACCGACAGCCGTGCCGGCAAGAAAGCGCCGACGCGACAGGTTGACCGTTTCGCCCAGTTGCAGCTTGAGCAGTTCGGCGGGGGTATCGACTGGTGTGTTCATCAGGCCTTCTCCCCTTGGGCCAGCTCATGCACGGCGGCATGGATGGCGTTGTAGGTGCCGCAGCGGCACAGGTTGACCATGGCTGCCTCGATCTGCGCGTCACTGGGCTTGGGCGTGTGCTTGAGCAGCGCCGTGGCCGCCATTACCTGGCCGGACTGGCAGTAGCCGCACTGGGCCACCTGGTGCTCGACCCAGGCCGCGACCACCCGTTTGCCGACGGCATCGGCCTCGATCGCCTCGATGGTGGTCACCTCGCGCCCGACCACGCCGGCCACCGGGGTGACGCAGGCGCGCACCACGTTGCCGTCCACCAGCACCGAACAGGCGCCGCACTGGGCCAGGCCGCAGCCATACTTGGTGCCGGTCAGCCCCAGGTCATCGCGGATCACCCACAGCAGGGGCGTGTCGGCGTCTGCCTCGACCTGGTAGGTCTTCTGGTTGATGCGTAGTTCCATGGTTCACCTGCCCGTCAACGGTTGCTGTCGCTTGGTTTCTTCTGATCGGGGAATACGGTGCTCCCCAGTGCAGAAACGCTAGCACAGCGGGGTGACCGCTGGTCTGCTGGCGGGGGCAGCTTCAGAGGATCAGGCAAGCAATTCGGTGAAATGCGCAAGTCTGTGTCGGCCCTATCGCCGGCAAGCCGGCTCCCACCTCGCCCGTATCGACCGCAAGTCATGTGCAGTTCCTGTGGGAGCTGGCTTGCCGGCGATAGGGCCGGTACAGGCAAACAGGACTTCCGGCAGAAAAACCCGGATAATGCCGGCCAATTTCGTTTTGCACGCTTAAATCACGGTAATCCCGCATGGAAATCAAGGTCAATTTTCTCGACAATCTCCGTCTCGAAGCCAAGTTCGACGACTTCACGGTGATCGCCGACCAACCGATCCGCTACAAGGGTGATGGCTCGGCCCCGGGGCCGTTCGACTATTTCCTGGCGTCTTCGGCCTTGTGCGCGGCTTACTTCGTCAAGCTGTACTGCCAGACCCGCGACATCCCTACCGAAAACATTCGCCTGTCGCAGAACAACATCGTCGACCCGGAAAACCGCTACAACCAGGTCTTCAAGATCCAGGTCGAGCTGCCCGAGGACATTTCCGAGAAGGACCGCCAGGGCATCCTGCGCTCCATCGACCGCTGCACCGTGAAGAAGGTGGTGCAGACCGGCCCCGAGTTCGTGATCGAAGTGGTCGACAACCTTGATGCCGATGCCCAGGGCCTGCTGATGCCGGTGGCGGACACCAGCACCTACATCCCCGGCAAGGACCTGCCGCTGGAGCAGACCATCGCCAACATGTCGGGCATCCTCGCCGGGCTGGGGATGAAGATCGAGATCGCCTCGTGGCGCAACATCGTGCCCAACGTGTGGTCGCTGCATGTGCGCGACGCCCAGTCGCCGATGTGCTTCACCAACGGCAAGGGCGCGACCAAGGAGGCCGCGCTGGCCTCGGCGCTGGGCGAGTTCATCGAGCGGCTGAACTGCAACTTCTTCTATAACGACCAGTTCTGGGGCGAGGACCTGGCCAACGCGTCGTTCGTGCACTACCCGAACGAGCAGTGGTTCAAACCCGGCCCGCGCGATGCGCTGCCGGCCGAGATCCTCGATGAGCACTGCCTGGCAATCTACAACCCGGACGGCGAGCTGCGTGGCTCGCACCTGTACGACACCAACTCTGGCAACACCGCGCGCGGAATCTGCTCGTTGCCGTTCGTGCGCCAGTCCGACCAGCAGGTGGTGTACTTCCCGTCCAACCTGATCGAGAACCTGTTCCTCAGCAACGGTATGAGCGCCGGCAACACCCTGGCCGAGGCTCAGGTGCAGTGCCTGTCGGAAATCTTCGAGCGTGCCGTGAAGCGCGAAATCCTCGAAGGCGAGCTGTGCCTGCCGGATGTGCCGCAGGAGGTGCTGGCCAAGTACCCGGCCATCGTCGCCGGCATCCAGGGCCTGGAAGAGCAGGGCTTCCCGGTGCTGGTCAAGGATGCGTCGCTGGGTGGCGAGTTCCCGGTGATGTGCGTGACCTTGATGAACCCGCGCACCGGCGGCGTGTTCGCTTCGTTCGGCGCCCACCCAAGCCTGGAAGTGGCGCTGGAGCGCAGCCTCACCGAACTGCTGCAGGGCCGCAGCTTCGAAGGCTTGAACGACCTGCCGCAACCGACCTTCGAAAGCCACGCGCTGACCGAGCCGAACAACTTCGTCGAGCACTTCATCGACTCCAGTGGCGTGGTGTCGTGGCGCTTCTTCAGTGCCAAGGCCGACTTCGAGTTCGTCGAGTGGGACTTCTCCGGCCACGGCGAGGATTCCAACGTGCAGGAAGCCGCGACCCTGTTCGGCATCCTCGAGGACCTGGGCAAGGAAGTGTACATGGCGGTGTACGACAACCTTGGCGCCACCGCCTGCCGCATCCTGGTGCCGGGTTACTCGGAGATCTACCCGGTCGAGGACCTGATCTGGGACAACACCAACCGCGCCCTGTCGTTCCGCGCCGACATCCTCAACCTGCACAGCCTGGACAACCGTTCCCTCAAGCTGCTGCTCAAGCGCCTGGACAACTGCGATGTGGATGACTACACCACCATCACCACGCTGATCGGCGTGGAGTTCGACGAGAACACGGTGTGGGGCCAGCTGACCATTCTCGAGTTGAAGCTGCTGATCTGCCTGGCGGTACAGCGCTTCGAGGACGCCAAGGAACTGGTCGAAGCGTTCCTGCAGTTCAACGACAACACCGTCGAGCGCGGCCTGTTCTACCAGGCGCTGAACGTGGTGCTGGAGGTGCAGCTGGATGACGAACTGGAAATGGACGACTACGAAGCCAACTTCCGCCGCATGTTCGGTAACCCGCGCATGGACGCGGTGCTGGGTTCGGTGGACGGCAGCGTGCGCTTCCATGGCCTGACCCCGACCAGCATGAAGCTCGAAGGCCTCGATCGCCACCTGCGCCTTATCGAAAGCTACAAGAAGCTGCACGCGGCCCGGGCCAAGTTCGCCTGATAGCCGCAGTGCTCCAATTCTGGCCTCATCGCCGGCAAGCCAGCTCCCACAGGTACAGCACATGACTTGAGGTCGATGCTGTCGAGGTGGGAGCAACTGTCTTGTGTTGTTCATCAGGGCCTTATCGCCGGCAAGCCAGGCTCCTACAGGTACTGCGGATGGTTTGAGGTGAATGCGGTCGAGGTGGGAGCTGGCTTGCCGGCGATTGGGCCGGTAGCCTTCATATAGCGCTTTGTTCTTGCCACTATCCCCAATCTGTCTTGCCGCTTTGCCTGCCAGGCGCGTAGCGTTTTGCTCCCATCCCCTCGATCCGTGGCGCGTTGACCGCCAGAAGGACCTCGGCCGCGCACAACAAGAAGGCGCAGACCATGAGCACCCCTTTGGATACCAATGCCCTCAAAGCCCGCCAGCAAGCCGCGTGGGCCAGTGGCGACTACGCGGTAATCGGCACCACCCTGCAACTGGTTGGCGAGCGCCTGGCCGAAGCCTGTGACCTGCGCTGGGACGAGCAGGTGCTGGATGTCGCCGCCGGCAACGGTAATGCCACCTTGGCTGCTGCCCGGCGCGGCTGCCGTGTCACCTCCACCGACTATGTGCCCGAGCTGCTCAAGCGCGGTGAAGAACGTGCGCGGGCCGAGCACCTCAATGTGGTGTTCCAGACCGCCGATGCCGAAGCGCTGCCATTTGGCGATGGAACATTCGATGCGGTGCTGTCCACCTTCGGCGTGATGTTCGCGCCCGACCAGGCCCAGGCCGCGCGTGAACTGGGCCGGGTGTGCCGACCCGGTGGCCGGATCGGCCTGGCCAACTGGACCCCGCAAGGGTTCGTCGGGCAGATGTTCAAGACCCTCGGGCGGCATGTACCGCCACCAGCCGGGGCTCTGCCGCCTTCACGCTGGGGTGATGAAGAACAGTTGCGCGTGATGTTCGAGGGGGCGCTGGGCGAATTGAAGGTCAGCCGCCAGCACTTCAATTTCCGCTATCGCTCGGCGGCGCATTTCATCGAGGTGTTCCGCACCTGGTACGGGCCGGTGCACAAGGCGTTTGCCTCGCTGGAGCCGGAGGCGGCCGGGGCGCTGGAGCGGGATCTGGCGCAACTGTTGAATGAAAGCAATGTGGGCGGCACGTCGTCGTTGGTGGTGCCGAGTGAGTACCTTGAAGTGGTGATCATTCGAGGTTGAGCCCACGGGCCAAGTGCTCAGTTCTTGCACTTGGCCATCACCACCTGGCACGTCTTCGGTGTGCCCCCTGACCGGCTTGCATAACGCACGCAGTTGTTTAGCGATTTCTGCCGGGCAATGCTCAGCGTATTGCCCCACGCGAGGCCGCCTTCGCCGGTGGTGGGGACGGCTTTGGCGAAGCAGTTGGAGCCCGTTGCGGGCGTCGCATACCTGGCCTTGCTGGCTTTGCTGGAGCAGCCGGCGGTGAGTGCCAGGCTGAAGGCGAGCAGGGTGGTCAGCGCCCAGGACATGTAGGGGCGAATCGGTTTACTGCTCATATGCTCTCCTTACCGAGGCGCATGACTCCCCGCCGCGAACACCGGCAAGGCCGGTGCCATACTCTGCACAGGATATTGCATTCAAGCGAAGCGGTGAACGCTTGCGTTGCACCAGATGCAGCGCAAGGCCTTGCACCATGGCAAGGCCTTGCGCCTGGGGCAACGATCAGAAGCGGTAGTTGAAGCTGGCTTCCAGCGTACGCGGTGCACCCGGGGTGATCAGGTCCACCGAACCGTGCGCGGAGGCATAGTAGTCACGGTCGAACACGTTCTTCAGGCGCAGTGCGGCGTCCCACTGCGGCACGCTGTACAGCAGCGCGGCGTCGAAGGTGGTGTAGCCCGGCATCACCACCACGTTGTCGAGTGCGGTGTAGCGCTCGTCGACGTAGTTGGCGCCGGCGGCCACGCGCCATTCCGGGGTCAGGGTGCGCACCAGCCAGACGTTGGCGCTGTTACGCGGCGTCAGGGTAGGGGTCTGGCCTTCGTTGGCAACGCCGTTGGTCTTGCTGTTGGACTTGGTGATCTCGGCATCCAGGTAGGCGTAGCCGGCGTAGATCTGCCACTTGTCCGTGAGTTGCCCGCTGACGGTGGCTTCGAAGCCGTCGGTACGCTGCTCGCCGGCCAGCACGGTCAGGTTGGGGTTGGCCGGGTCGGCGGTCTTCATGTTGGTGCGCTCGAGGCGGAATACCGCTGCGGTCAGCGACAGGCGGCTGTCGAGCAGGTCCCACTTGGCGCCGATTTCGTAGTTGGTGGTTTCTTCCGGCTCCAGGTGCTGGTTGGTCGGGCTGACCGCGAACACTTCGCCCGAAGGCTGGTAGCTGCGGCTGACCGACACATAGTAGGACTGGATGTTATCCGGCTGGTAGACCAGGCCGGCACGTGGGCTCCAGGTCTTGTCGGTACGGTCGAGGTCTACGTTCTGCGCGCGGTCGTCGTCGTACTCCTGGCCAAAGATGTCATAACGCACGCCGACCAGGGCCTTCCAGTGCTCGTTCAACTCGATCATGTCCTGCACATACAGGCCGGTGGTCTGCTGGAAGTTGGTGCCCTTGGACGACAGGTTGGCGGCGTGCTCCGGCACCGGCACCAGGGCGTCGCGATACACCGGCACCTGGGCCACGTTGTTCTGGCTCAGCACCCGCTGGTGCTTGTCCTGGAAGCCCACCTCCACGCCATACAGCAGGTTGTGCTGCATGCCGGCAAGCTGCGCCTGCTGCTTGAGTTCGGTCTGGTTGAACATGCCGTACTCGTCGCGGGCGACGTTGCCACGGTTGAGCTTCACCAGCAGTTCGCCGTCAGGCGCGGTGACGAAGCGCGTCGGGCTGCTGTCGGCCAAGGTGTTGTTGCGGTCCAGGTCGTAGCGGTAGTACCGGCTGGTGTTGGTCAGGGTGAAGTCGTCGTTGATGCGGTAGTCCAGGCTGGCAGTCAGCGAGAACACCTCGCTGCGGGCGTAGTCCTGGTCGGCATCGCCGGAGCCGAAGCGCTTGTCGCGGTCCACATCTACCGGGCGGTTGCCCAGCGCCGGGATGCCGAAGTCGATCAGGCGCTTGTCGTACAGGTAGGTGGCGCCCAGGTTCAGTTCCAGGTCGTCGGAGAGGCGGAAGTAGGCCGACGGCGCGATGGCCTTGCGGTCGATGTAGCCATCGTCGCGGAAGGTGTCGCTGTCTTCGAAGGCGCCGGTCACGCGGTAGGCCTGGTTGCTTTGCGGGTCGGCCCAGCCGGTGTCGAACTGGGTGCGGCGCTTGCCTTCGCTGTCGAAGCTCATGCCGACTTCGCGCTTGGGCGTGAAGCTCGGCTTCTTGCTGATGCTGTTGATCAGGCCGCCCGAAGAGCCACGGCCATACAGCACGGCGGCAGGGCCCTTGATCACCTCGACCCGCTCGATGTTGGACAGGTCACGGAAGTACAGGGCGTCGTCGCGCACGCCGTCGATGTACATGTCGCCAATGGCGCTGAAGCCGCGAATGGTCACCTGGTCACGCTGGCCGTCGCCGTTGGACAGGCCGACGCCGGGCACGTTCTTCAGCACGTCTTCCATGGACTGCGCACCCTGGTCCTTGATCACGCTTTCGGGCACGACGTTGACGGTTTGCGGGATGTCGCGCAGCGGGGCGTCGATCTTCATGGCGCTGCGGCTTTCGCTGGCCTTGTAGCTTTGCTGCTCGTAGGCGCTGGTGACGGCAGTGGCGGGCAAGGCGAGGGAGCCCTGCGATTCAGGTTGGACAGCCGCGTGAACAGCAGGCACAACCAGCAGGCCCAGCATGGAAATGGATGCTGGTGCAACAGACTTTTTTGCCATTACAGGTGACTCTTTGTTGTATTTGAAGGTCACGAATAGTAATGATTTGTAAATGTAAAGCAAGTGTAAAGAGTTCGCATTTGCTGTTGCAAGGGCGCTCGTGGCAAAAAAACGGCAAAACGCGTCGCAAGGGGGAGGGCCGGCAATGTGCCAGGCAAGGGCTATGCTTGTTGGCGCGTGAACATTTCACGCCCCCATCCGGTCTTGATCACATGGAAGCAGGCCTATGAATCCAATTCGCTCTTTCGCTCGTGCTGTTGCCCTTGCCACCCTGGCGTCCGCCGCCAGCTTCACGGTGCAGGCTGCCGGTATTCCCATTGGTAGCGAGGCGCTGGAAAGCCACGTCACCACGCAGGTCACGGCCATCGACCTGGCCAGCCGCCAGGTCACGGTGAAAGGCCCTGACGCCAAGAAGGATGTGACCTTCCAGCTCACGGAAAAGGCCAAGGCGCTGCCCAACCTCAAGGTGGGTGACCAGGTCGACATTTACGTGACCCGAGCGGTGGCCTATGTGCTGAATCCCGAGGTGGGCGGTGCACCGAAGGCGACTGAGGAGTCCGGTACCATTCGCGCCACGGCAGACAACCCCAACCCGGGCGGCGAGGCGTTCCGCCAGGTCAAGGTGACCTCGCAGATCAAGAAGATCGACCTCGAGACGCATGAGGTGAGCCTGTTGCCGCCGGAGGGCAAGCTGCAGGTGGTCAAGGTCGAGAACCCTGACCTGCAGGCACGCATGAAGAACCTCAAGGTCGGCCAGACGGTCGACGCGATCTACACCGAAGTGCTGCGCGTCGAAACCTCGCGCTGACCCTTCATTGGGGCAGGCTACGGGTTGCCCGCGCATGGATCCGCCGTGATGCCTTGCATGACGGCGGATGTCGTTCGAACAGCTGCATCACCCAATCGGGCCGAGTCTTGCTGGCATCGTTGAGCCAATTGGCAACCGAGTCCTGGGCATACTTGTCTGCTTCGGCCAGGCGCGGCACCAACAGTGGCTCGGCCACTTCGGGCGCTTGCTTGAGTGCGGCGATGTGCTCGCACCAGACGCCACGTGGGCGCAGCACCTCGATACAGAAGCGTCGTACCAGTGGGTTGCTGTCGCCGGCATGTCGGGCAAGCAGGGCCAGGGCATCATCCAGCGCTTGAGCCAGGCGCGGGCGCAGGGCTATCCAGGCCCATTCGCGCACACCAAAATGTTCATCGCGAGCAAAACGCAGCTGGGCCAGCAATGCGGCTTCGAGATCGAGCGTGCGCGACAGGTGCGCCTGGGCGAAGGCCGCCCAGCTGCGCACCGTATCGGAGCTGTGTGCGCTGCACTGCTCCATCACCTGCTGGCGCTGGGGCGCAGGTACGGGTTCCAGCCACTGCCCAAGGGCAAGGCCGATTCCCGTGATTTTTTTTGACAGGCCCTGCGAGCATGTTTCTTCGGCGCAGGTAGCCAGCTGTTCGATCAGCTTGTCGGGCAACTGGCCCGCCAGTGCACTGACCAAGGTCCTTTGATCCACTGCCAGGCACTCGGCCAGGTTGCGGGTGGGCAACTGCCCATGGTCGATCAGGGTTTTACGTTCATCTCTCATCGAATGTGCTCCATCACATACGGTTTGGTCTGCCCTCAGCCGTGAACCCGCCGGCTCAGGCCGCGGGCGCCGAGGCTGGGCAGCATCCTAGCCCAATTGGCTGGTATCCATGTGGCGAATAGCATGCGTGCACACTTTCGATTTCCATGGATAAAGGGAATTTTCCGATCATCGCCTGAACATCTGTCACGAATGAGGACTGCCATGTTCAGCAAGACCTTGTGCCTTCTGGTGCTTCCCTTTGCCCTGGCGTTGCTTGCCGGTGCCGTGCTGCCGTTCCAGGCTGCGGGTAATGCCGCCGTCGGCCGGGCGCTGGGGCACTGGTTGTGGGGTGCGTTCACGTCATTGACGGTAAGTTCGCTGGTAGTGATCGCCGCGTTGCTGATCCTCAGGGTGCCGGCGCCGGACATGGGCAAGGCCTTGCAGGGGCCCTGGTGGCTGTGGGTTGGCGGTGTGCTCGGGGCGTTGTACGTGGCCGGTGCCGCGGCGCTCACCCCCAGGCTGGGCGCCGCGGGTTTCCTGGTGCTGGTGGTGGCGGGGCAGATCATCACGGCGGTGGTCGCAGACCACTTCGGGGTGATGGGGTTGGGGGGCAAGCCGCTCAACCTGGCCAGGTTGGCGGGTGTGGTGCTGATCCTCTGCGGCGTGCTGCTGGTGCAGGGCACCTGGGCATCAGGCACGCCGGCCAGTGCCACTGCTGTGGTGAAACAGCCGGAAGGCTGATCAGCGCCCCGGCTGGCTGCACGCCCACACGGTTTCCCGCAGCCAGCGATGCCCGGGGTCGTCGTCCTTGCGGCTGTGCCAGGCTTGCTGGTAATCGAACGAAGGAATCGCCAGTGGCGGCTCGAACTGGCGCAATGTCCTGTGCTGGTGCAGCGAGCCCACCGCGCGGCTGGCCACGGTCAGGATCAGGTCGGTGCCGGCCAGCACTTCGACTGCCGCACTCCAGTGCGGCAAGGCCAGGGCAATCCGCCGACGCAGGCCTTGCGCGGCCAGGGCGCGTTCGATTTCATCGAAGGCATCCGGGTGCATGGCCATCAGCACATGCGGGCGGGCCAGCCAGTCGGCCAGGGGCAGGCCGCCGCTGGCCGGCAGCACCTGGCGGTCGGCAACGCTGATGAAGCTGTCGGTGAACAGCGGCTGCGCCGTGATGGCCTGGGGCAGGTCCGGGAAGATGCCCAGGGCCAGGTCCAGTTCACCATCGAGCAACTGGGCCAGCATGGTTTCGCGGCTGGCCTGGCTGATGGCCAGGTCCACCCCGGGCGCGACCTGGCGCAGGTGGCGCAGCAGGGGTGGCAGGATGATCCGCGAGGAATAGTCGGACAGCGAGAGCCTGAAGCGACGCTGGGCCTTGGCCGGTTCGAACTGTGGGGCGGCCAGCAGGCCGTTGAGGTTGCCCAGGGCGTCGTGCAGCGGTTTGGCCAGCGATTGGGCGCGGGCGGTCAAGGCCATGCGGCCGTTCTGGCGCACCAGCAAGGGGTCGTCGAAGTGCTTGCGCAACTGCGCCAGGGCGTGGCTTACCGCCGGTTGGCTGCGGTGCAGGCGCAGGGCGGCGCGGGTCACGTGCTTTTCGCTCAGCAGGGCGTGCAGGGCGAGCAGCAGGTTGAGGTCGATCTTGCGTAGTTCATCCATGGTGCGAATGGTCTTGGTTGTGTCTGGCAGTTTTCATCAGCTTAACAAATGCCCAAGGCTGTCGAGGCCCCAGGATTTCGGCATCATGGCTGACATTGTCGGGGCCGCGTTGCGGCCCATCGCGACACAAGGCCGCTCCTACAAGGACCGTGTCAGTCGTTGGGGTTATACTCCCCACCCGTTTCACTGTTATCCGAGTATTCCGATGGGTCTTTCCGCAACCGCAACACCCGAGCCGCGTAGCCTGGGCGCCCCTATGCCGGCAACCTGATCGGCGTGCGCCTGCGTCCGCTGTTCTTTGCCGGCGAGCGTCGGCCTGTAGCGCTGACCGGGTGCTGAGGCACTGAGCGAATTGCTGCAAGGGGTGCAGAAATCATCTGCATTCCGCCTGATTGTTCAACTTTCCCCGCCTGATTAGCCTGACTCGAACACCCATCCAACAGGATTCGATCATGGCTACCCGCATCGTTCTCAACAGCACCGGCACCGCCGATGTCATGCAGCTTGAACACTTGCAAGCACAAGCCCCAGGGCCCGGCCAGGTCTGGCTGGAACAGACGGCCATGGGTGTCAACCCGCTCGACCTGTTGCAGCGCAAGGGCGGTGCCCCACTGGACTTGCCTTCCGGGCTGGGGCTGGAAGGGGCTGGGCGGGTCGCTGCCGTCGGCGAAGGGGTACATGACGTGCAGGTGGGCGACCGGGTCGCCTATGCCATGGGCCCGGTTGGCGGTTACGCCAGCGGCCGCCTGTACCCGGCCGAGCGCCTGGTCAAGCTGCCGCCGCAGCTGGATGACCAGGCCGCTGCCGCCGTGCTGTTCAAGGGCATCACGGCGCAGTACTTGCTGAAGACTACCTATGCCGTGGGCCCGGGTAGCCAAGTGTTGTTGTACGGTGCCGCCGGTGCCTTGGGCCAGCTGATGGCGCCTTGGGCGCGGCACCTGGGGGCGACGGTGATCGGCGTGGTATCACGCCCGCAGAGTGTGGCAAGGGCGCAGGCAGCGGGTTGCCACCATGTGCTGGTGTTCGACGCGGCAACCTTGGCCGGCCAGGTCCGCGAGCTGACCCAGGGCCAGGGCGTGGACGTGGCCTATGACTGTGTCGGCAAGGTGTCGCTGCAAGCCTCGCTGGACAGCCTGCGGGTGCGTGGCTTGCTGGTGTCGTTCGGCGGCACCTCCGGCGCGCCGGCGGCCATCGAGGTTGCCACGCTCAACGCCAAGGGCTCGCTGTACCTGACTCGGCCCTCGCTGGCAGCACACACCCGCACGGTCGACGAGTACCAGCAGCGCGCCGCCGATGTGCTGGCGGCGGTCGCCGAGGGTATCATCCAGCCTCGGGTCTGGCGTGCCTACCCGCTGGCCGACGCGGCCAGGGCCCACGGGGACCTGGAGCAAGGGCAGTCGGAGGGCGCGCTGGTCCTTACTGCCTGATACCCGACTTCCACCACTACTGCCTTGTGCCGAGCCTTGCCATGGATGCCTTCGACAGCCGCCGCGCCGATGAACTTGCCACCTTGCTGGCGCTGCACGAGCAGGGCTCGTTTGCCGCTGCCGGGCGGCAGCTGGAGCGCCACCCCACGGTGCTGTCGAAGCGCCTGAGTGCACTGGAGGTGCGCCTGGGCATTCGCCTGGTGGAGCGCAGCACGCGGCAACTGCGCTTTACCGATGAAGGCGAGCGGCTGGTGGCCAAGGTGCGCGAGGCCAACCGGCTGATCGCCGAGGCCGAACAGGAAGCGGCCGAGGGGGCGGCGACGGTACGTGGGCGCCTGCGCCTGGCATTGCCGGCAGCCATGGGCCGGCGCTGGTTGAGCGGGATGCTGGCCGATTTCGTGCTGGCCTACCCGCAGGTGATGGTGGAGGCCGAGTATGCCGATCGTTTCGTCGACCTGATCGGCGAGGGTTTCGACGCCGCCATCCGCATTGGCGAGCTGGCTGACAACCGCCTGGTGGCCAGGAAGCTGTGCGATCACCTGCGCATCCTGTGTGCGTCGCCCGAGTACCTGGCCCGGCATGGCGCACCTGGGCAACCGGAGGATCTTGCTGGGCACAATTGCTTGGGTTTCAGTGGCTTGCGAAGCTTTCCTGAATGGCGACTGATGAGTGGTGGGCAGCAGGTGAGTGTCAAGGTTGCCGGCAGCCTGCGCAGCAATGACAACGAAGCCCTGCTGGAGGCGGCGCGGCGTGGCGTTGGCATCCTGGCGGGAGGGGACTGGCTGATGGGCGAGGACCTCGCCGCCGGGCGCTTGGTGCGGGTGCTGCCGCAATGGCAGCTGGATGTGGCGGCAGGCATTTACCTGGTAAGGCCGACCGCGCGCCTCAACACTGCCGCCCTGGTGGCTTTCAAGGCGTGGCTGGAAGCACGCTTCGAGGCCGGCGCACCATGGCGGCTATAGAATTGCACATAACCAATTGAATTAGCAGGGCACCTGTGGGAGCGGGCATGTCGAGGCGTCGAACCGCCGCGAACACCGGCGGAGCCGGTGCCATACACCGCGTTGTGGCATTCGCGGGCACGCCCGCTCCCACAGCGTACCCCAAAGGGCTGGGCAATCTCCTGCAGAGCTTTATCGCCTTGCTACAGCATGCTGCACGCATTGCTCGTAATAGGTCTGCTTGATCGCTGCAGGCTTGAGCCGCGAGCGGCTGTTGTAGGTTTGTTCGGTAATGCCGAAGGCGGTCATGCGCATCCACGGTTTGGGGAATTTGCGCGCCTGCAGCTTCTTGCGCGTGGCATACAGGGTTACCCCGGAAAGCTTGGCCTGCTGCGCCTCGGCGGCTATCTGCGCGCCCCAGCCGCAAGTGTGGCGATCGTTCTGGCTCAGCGCCCGTGCCTGGGCGCCGAAAGCGAGCGTGGCCAGCAGGCAGCCTGCCATCGTTGCTAGAAGTACTCGCATGTTGCTGTCCTAAGCATCTGAAGGAAAACGAAGTTTGCCTTCACAAGCAGGCACTGGGGGCCAGCAATTTGCCGTCAGACCATGGTCGCTCGCAATCGACTGGTGGCGTGCAAACCAGCGAATAAATACCGCACTGCGTGTATGTGATCGTACAACTGCTTGCGCTATGATGAGCGCTGTCTTTCAAGGTGAAATACAGGGCAATGACAGAGCAGCAGGTACAGGCAAAGACCCGGCGCAAGCCGCGCAGTCTGGCCCAGGAACTGGTCACGGTGCTGACCGAGCGCATTCGCAGCGGCCAGCTCAAGCGCGGCGACAAGCTGCCGACCGAATCGCAGATCATGGCCGAAGAGGGTGTCAGCCGCACGGTGGTGCGTGAAGCGATCTCGCGGCTGCAGGCCGCCGGGCAGGTCGAGACCCGCCACGGCATTGGCACCTTCGTGCTGGACGCGCCAGCCACGGGTGGTTTCCGTATCGACCCGGCGACCGTGGTCACCCTGCGCGAAGTATTGGCGGTGCTGGAGTTGCGCATTGCCCTGGAGATCGAATCGGCGGGCCTGGCGGCGCAGCGGCGCAGCGATGAAGAGCTGACCGGCATGCGTGCGGCGCTGGACGAACTCAACGAAGGGGCTGCTCACGCCACGGATGCGGTGTCGGCGGATTTCCAGTTCCACCTGCGCATTGCCCAGGCCAGCGGCAACCACTACTTCGCCGACATCATCAACCACCTGGGCACCAGCATCATCCCGCGTACCCGGTTGAACTCGGCGCGGCTGGCCCACGATGACCAGGCGCACTACATGAGCCGGCTGATGCACGAGCACGAGGCGATCTACGAAGCCATCGCCCGGCGTGATAGCGAAGGCGCGAAGATGGCCATGCGCATGCACCTGAGCAACAGCCGCGAGCGCTTGCGCCAGGCGCATGAAGAGGCCGAGGCGCAGGGGGCCTGAGGCCTTCGTCGCTTGTGCCGGCCTCTTCGCGGGCGCGCCCGCTCCCACAGGGATCACCTTATCTTGAGGGTGCAGCAATACCTGTGGGAGCGGGCGTGCCCGCGAAGAGGCCGGTACAGCCAAAAGAAAAGCCCCGCCATGTGCGGGGCTTTCTGGTTTCAAGGGGCGATCAGATCGCGCCCTCATTCCACTGGCCATTCACCAGACGACGCAGCCCAAGCGGGTTGCCGTCGCGCAGTGCCTCAGGCAACAGCGCCTGCGGGTAGTTCTGGTAGCACACCGGGCGCAGGAAGCGGTCGATGGCCAGGGTGCCGACCGACGTGCCGCGCGCATCCGACGTGGCCGGGTAAGGCCCGCCGTGCACCATCGCATCACACACCTCGACACCGGTCGGGTAGCCGTTGACCAGGATCCGCCCGACTTTCTCCTCCAGCAGCGGCACCAGCCAAGCGAAGGCCTGCAGGTCTTCCGGCTCGCCGATCAGGGTCGCGGTCAGCTGGCCGCGCAGGCCGAGCAGGGCGGCGCGCAACTGGTCGTTGTCCTGCACTTCCACGGCAACGGTGGTCGGGCCGAACACTTCTTCCTGCAGCAGCGGGTCAGACTCCACCAGCAGGCGGGCATTGGCCTTGAACAGTTGGGCGCGCGCCTGGCTGTCTGCCTGCGCCTGGCCGGCCAGGTGCTCGATACCAGCATGGGCGTGCAGGTGCTCCAGGCCACCGACGTAGCTGCGCAGGCCACCTGCGTTGAGCATGGTCTGGCCGGCCTGCTGGCTCAGGTGCTGGCCAAGCTCGGCCAGCAGTTGGCTGTACTGCGGCGACTGCAGGCCGATCACCAGGCCCGGGTTGGTGCAGAACTGGCCTGCGCCCAGGCACACCGAACCGGCCAGTTCTCGGGCGATGGCTTCGCCACGCTTGGCCAGGGCGCCCGGCAGGATGATGACCGGGTTGATGCTGGACATCTCGGCGAACACCGGGATCGGCTGCGGGCGCTCGGCGGCCATGCGGCACAGGGCGTCACCGCCTTTCAGCGAGCCGGTGAAGCCGACGGCCTGGATGGCCGGGTGCTTGACCAGCCACTCGCCGACGCCGCCACCGAACACCATGTTGAACACGCCCTTGGGCATGCCGGTGCGCTCGGCGGCGCGCTGGATGGCGCAGCCGACCAGGTCGGCGGTGGCCATGTGGCCGCTGTGGGCCTTGAACACCACCGGGCAACCGGCGGCCAGGGCCGCGGCGGTATCGCCACCGGCGGTGGAGAAGGCCAGCGGGAAGTTGCTGGCGCCGAACACGGCGACCGGGCCGACGCCGATGCGCATCTGGCGCAGGTCCACGCGTGGCAGGGGCTGGCGCTCGGGCAGGGCCAGGTCGATGCGCGCACCGAGGAAGTCACCACGGCGCAGCACCTGGGCGAACAGGCGCATCTGGCCGCTGGTGCGGCCGCGCTCGCCCTGGATACGGGCGGGGGGCAGGGCGGTTTCACGGCAGACGATGGCGACGAAAGCGTCGTCCAGTTCGTCCAGCTCGGCGGCGATGGCGTCGAGGAATTCGGCGCGCCGCGCCGGGGCCAGCTGGCGGAATTCGGCGAAAGCGGCGGCCGCGGCCTTGGCGGCCTGGTCCACTTCGCTTTCGGTGGCCTGGGCGAAGCTGTAGGGCAGGGCCTCGCCGGTGCTGGCGTCCAGGCTCTGCAGGCGCTGCGGGCCAGCGGCGCTGCGCTGGCCGGCGATGAAGTTGTGGCCGAGGATTTCAGGCATGGGGTGCTCCTGTAGGTTGAGAGAAAATCTGGCAGGTTGTCGCATGACCTGTGGGAGCGGGCGAGCCCGCGAACACCGGCGCAGCCGGTGCCATACACCGGGTTGCCTGCTTCGCGGGCTCGCCCGCTCCCACAGGGATCGCGACACTGTCGAGAAGCCGGGTCATCAGGTAATCGGTGCCGGGTTGAACAGGGTGATGTCGTTGTGCAGGCGATGCTGTTCGGCCCAGGTCTGCTTGCGGCCGCTGGCCACGTCCAGGTAGTAGTGGAACAGCTCCCAGCCCAGCTCCTCGATGGTCGAGCGGCCGCTGGCGATGCGCCCGGCGTCGATGTCGATCAGGTCGGGCCAGCGCTGGGCCAGCTCGCTGCGGGTGCATACCTTGACCACCGGCGCCATGGCCAGGCCGTACGGGGTGCCGCGGCCGGTGGTGAACACATGCAGGTTCATGCCGGCAGCCAGTTGCAGGGTGCCGCAGACAAAGTCGCTGGCCGGGGTGGCGCAGAAGATCAGGCCTTTGCGGTTGACCCGCTCGCCCGGGCCGAGCACGCCCTGGATGGCGCCGCTACCGGACTTGACGATCGACCCCAGGGACTTCTCGACGATATTCGACAAGCCGCCTTTCTTGTTGCCCGGCGTGGTGTTGGCGCTGCGGTCGGCGGCGCCTTGCTGCAGGTAGCGGTCGTACCAGTCCATTTCGCGCACCAGGGCGTCTGCGACCTCCTGGTTTTCCGCCCGCGAGGTGAGCATGTAGATGGCGTCGCGCACTTCGGTCACTTCCGAGAACAGCACGGTGGCGCCGGCGCGTACCAACAGGTCGGCGGCGTAGCCCAGTGCCGGGTTGGCGGTGATGCCCGAGAAGGCATCGCTGCCCCCGCACTGCATACCCAGGATCAGTTCGCTGGCCGGCACGCTTTCGCGGCGGCGCTGGTCGAGTTTCTTCAGGCGGGTCTCGGCCAGCTCCATGATCTGTTCGATCATTTCCACAAAGCCCAGGCTGGCGTCCTGCAGGCGGTACAGCCACGGGTCGCTGAGGTCCACCGACGGGTCGTTGTCGTGCATCACCTGGCCGGCCTGCAGCTTTTCGCAGCCCAGGCTGATGACCAGGGCCTCGCCGCCCAGGTTGGGGTTGCGCGCCAGGTTGCGCACCGTGCGGATCGGGATGTAGGCATCGCGCGCGTTGATCGCCACACCGCAACCATAGCTGTGGGTGATGGCCACCACGTCATCGACATTGGGGTACTTGGGCAGCAACTCGCTGCGAATGCGCTTTACCGCATGCTCCAGCACGCCGGCCACGCACTGCACGGTGGTGGTGATGCCGAGGATGTTGCGGGTGCCGACGGTGCCGTCGGCGTTGCGGTAGCCTTCGAAGGTGAAGCCTTCGAGCGGCGGCAGCGGCTGCGGGACGGCGTCGCAGCGTGGCAGGCTGTCCAGCTCCGGCGCGGCCGGCATGGCCAGCTGGCTCTCCTGCACCCAGCTGCCCTGGCGCAGGTCTTCCAGCGCGTAGCCGATGATCTGCCCGTAGCGGCGCACCGGTTCGCCCTTGGCGATGGCTACGGTGGCCACCTTGTGGCTCTGTGGCACGCCTTCGACCAGGGTCAGGCCGTCGGCGAAGCGGGCGCCTTCGCCCAGGCCGCCATCGTTGACCACCACCACGACATTGTCGTCGTCGTGCAGGCGGACGTAGCGGGGCGAGTCGGAATGTTCGATCAACTGCATGTTCGGGCCCTACTTGTCAGGTTCTCAGGCTTTTGTACATCCGCCCGCGGCGGGTTGGCCGACGCGGGCGTGTTCACTCAGTGGCGCGAGCCGGCCAGTTCGCCGCCGGCCACTGGCTCGGCGTCAGGCTTTGGGCTTTCACGCAGCTCGATGCGCTTGATCGGGCCGACGATCACCAGGTAGCTGAACACCGCCACCAGGGCGTTGGCGCCGACATACACCAGGGCCCACTTGAACGAGCCGGTGGCACTGATGATGTAGCCGATCACGATCGGCGTGGTGATCGAGGCGATGTTGCCGAAGGTGTTGAACAGCCCGCCCGACAGCCCGGCGATCTGTTTCGGCGAGGTGTCGGCGACCACCGCCCAGCCCAGCGCGCCGATGCCTTTGCCGAAGAACGCCAGGGTCATGAAGCCGACCACCATCCACTCGGCGTCGACGTAGTTGCAGAACACCATGGTGGTCGACAGCAGCAGGCCGCAGACGATCGGCAGCTTGCGCGAGAAGGTCAGCGAGTTGCCGCGGCGCAGCAGCCAGTCGGAGATCACCCCGCCCAGCACACCACCGATGAAGCCGCAGACCGCCGGCAGCGAGGCGATGAAGCCGGCCTTGAGGATGGTCATGCCGCGCTCCTGCACCAGGTACACCGGGAACCAGGTGAGGAAGAAGTAGGTGATGGCGTTGATGCAGTATTGGCCCAGGTACACGCCCAGCAGCATGCGGCTGGTCAGCAGTTGCTTGATGTAGCCCCATTTCGGGCCGTCGTTGCCGCGCTTCTGGTCCATGTCCACCAGGCCGCCGTTCTGCTCGATGTGCTCGAGTTCACCCGGGCTGATGCGTGGGTGTTGGCGCGGGTTGTAGATGGTCTTCAGCCACACCATGGAGAACACGATGCCCAGTGCGCCCATGACCACGAACACGTGCTCCCAGCCGAAGCTGAATACGATCCAGCCCATGATCGGTGCGAACAGTGCGGTGGCGAAGTACTGCGCCGAGTTGAAGATGGCCGAGGCGGTGCCGCGTTCCTGGGTCGGGAACCAGGCCGCGACGATGCGTGCATTGCCCGGGAACGACGGGGCTTCGGCAAAACCGACCAGAAAGCGCAGGGTGAACAGTGTCACCACCGCCCAGGCCACCGGCAGGCCACCGACAAAGCCCTGCAGCAGGGTGAACAGCGACCAGGTGAAGATGCTGAAGGCGTAGACGTTCTTGGAACCGAAGCGGTCGAGCAGCCAGCCACCAGGAATCTGGCCAGCCACGTATGCCCATCCGAAGGCGGAGAAGATGTAGCCGAGGGTCACGGCATCGATGCCGAGGTCTTTCTGCAGGCTGGAGCCCGCGATTGCAATGGTGGCGCGGTCAGCGTAGTTGATCGTGGTCACCAGGAACAGCATGAACAGGATCAGGTAGCGCACATGCGTCTTCTTCGTCGCTTGCATGCTGGTAGTACTCCCACTAGTTATTTTTGTGCGGGCTCACGAATTGTAACCGGAGTGGGGCTGGCCCACTCCGGGCGCGGCATCTGGCAGGCCGCGGGCGGCGCTTACTGCGGGCCCATCTTGTCCATCAGCGCGGCGAGTTTTTCGTACTCGTCGGCGGTGAGGTCGGTAAGCGGAGTACGCACCGGGCCGGCGTCGTAACCGGCGATCCTGGCACCGGCCTTGACGATGCTCACGGCGTAGCCGGCCTTGCGGTTGCGGATGTCCAGGTACGGCAGGAAGAAGTCGTCGATCAGCTTGGCCACGGTGGCGTGGTCGTCACGGGCGATGGCGTTGTAGAAGTCCATGGCGGTCTTCGGCACGAAGTTGAACACGGCGGAGGAGTACACCGGCACGCCCAGGGCCTTGTAGGCAGCAGCATACACCTCGGCGGTCGGCAGGCCACCCAGGTAGCTGAAGCGGTCGCCCAGGCGGCGACGGATCGACACCATCAACTCGATGTCACCCAGGCCGTCCTTGTAGCCGATCAGGTTCGGGCAACGCTCGGCCAGTTTTTCCAGCAGGTCGGCGTTCAGGCGGCAGACGTTGCGGTTGTAGACGACTACGCCGATGTTTACCGATTTGCACACTGCTTCGACGTGGGCGGCGACACCTTCCTGGCTGGCTTCGGTCAGGTAGTGCGGCAGCAGCAGCAGGCCCTTGGCACCCAGGCGCTCGGCTTCTTGCGCGTATTCGATGGCCTGGCGGGTGGAGCCACCGACGCCGGCGAGGATAGGTACCGACTTGGCGCAGGTGTCGACGGCGGTCTTGATTACCTGGCTGTATTCGCTGGCAGCCAGGGAGAAGAACTCACCGGTGCCGCCGGCGGCGAACAGGGCGCTGGCGCCGTACGGGGCCAGCCATTCCAGGCGCTTGACGTAGCCAGCCGGGTTGAAGTCGCCCTGGGCATTGAAGTCGGTGACCGGGAAAGACAGCAGGCCGTGGGAGAGGATGGATTTGAGTTCTTGTGGAGTCATTGTTGTTGGCATCCTGTGGCGCTTGGGTGAAGGGTGTTGTTTTGCGTTGGAGGTAAGTTATCGTACAACTTGTACGATGACTAGTCCCTTTGGGAGATTTTTTTGTGGAGGGGCGGAAGGAATGTTATTGCCTGTGCCGGCACGCCCGCTCCTACAAGCGCACCGCGGTCCCTGTGGGAGCGGGCATGCCCGCGAAGAGGCCGGCACAGGCGACAACAATGGATGCACGAGACAACGATGGCAGGCTAACCGCGATCAGTCATCGTATCTCTTGTGGGTAGGAAAAAAGATCGCGGAGACAGGCACAAGCCCGCCGCCCGTTTCCACGGGAAGTGTTCTGGGACCAGCAGAGGGTGACCGGGGAAAACGGGGGCGGCCTTGCGCCGCCCCGCGATCAAAGCAGAGGAAACTGGGGTCAGGCAGCTTGCTGGCGCTTGATCTGCGCCTTGCGTACCTGGGCCCGGCAAGCGTCGCCGAAAGCCTGGAAGATCTTGATCGAATCCGGGTTCTTCGCCGCTTGCCACTCCGGGTGCCACTGCACGGCGAACAGGAACGGCGAGATGCTCGGGGCATGGATCGCCTCGACCAGGCCGTCTTCGGCGTGGGCGATGGCCTCGATGCCGGCGCCGAGCTTGTGCAGGCCTTGGCCATGCAGCGAGTTGACGCGAATCTCGTCGGTACCCAGGGTGTCACGCAGCCAGCTGTCCGGCTTGATCTTCACGCCGTGCACCTGGGCGTATTGCACCTCGACCGGGTCTTCCGGGTTTTCCCGGTGGTCGTTGAAGCCAGGCTCGGCGTACACCTTCTGGTAGATGTCGCCACCCAGGGCCACGTTGATTTCCTGCATGCCACGGCAGATGCCGAAGATCGGCAGGCCACGCTTGATCGCGGCCTTGACCAGCGGGATGTCGAACAGGTCGCGGTTCTGGTCCTGGCCTTTGCCGGGGGTCTCGTTTTCCTGGCCGTACAGGGCCGGGTCGATGTTGCTGCCGGCGCCGGTCAGGTACACGCCGTCGGCCATGTCCAGATAGGTCTCGAGGTCTTCGATGCCGCAGCAGGTGGGCACCAGCACCGGGACGCAATCGGAAAACTCGACCAGCGGGGTGATGTATTTGTGGGTCATGACCTGGTAGTCATGGCCTTTGCGCTCTTGGCTGCCCATGGTCATCAGGACGACGGGTTTGCGCAGGGAGGGTTGCTTGTTGCCAATGTTGCTGTTGGACATATGTCACCTTGGGACAGGTTCGGCCTGTCGTTGTTGTGCAGGTGCACGGCGCGGGGCCATGGGTGCAACCTGTAGCCCCGAGCACTGCCGGCTCGTCGGAGGCGACGATTCCGGTCGGGGCTTGTAGATAGCTTGCCAGAGCCGTTCGATATGTCAAACGACGGAGCAGGGCTTGATGGCCGGGAATGTACCGGTTTTTGGGGGCTGAAACCGATGCGGGCCTGTGGTGGCGTGGGTTTGGCGGGGGTTAAGGTCAATAATATTTAACGATGCAGTTGGGTCTTTGCAGCGGTGCAATGAAGGTGTCGCCTGTTCCGGCCTCTTCGCGGGCATGCCCGCTCCCACAGGTTGATCACCGGTCCCGAAGGCCGAGGTGATCCTGTGGGAGCGGGCGAGCCCGCGAAAAGGCCGGAACAGGTGTCAGTGCAGTATCTGCGCCAGGAACCCCTTGGCCCGCTCGGTACGCGGCTGGTTGAAGAACACCTGCGGCGGGCTGTCTTCGATGATCTGCCCACCCTCGAGGAACAGCACCCGCTCGGCCACCTGGCGGGCAAAGCCCATTTCATGGGTGACGCAAAGCATGGTCATGCCGGTGCCAGCCAGCTGCACCAGCACATCCAGCACCTCGGCGACCATCTCCGGGTCCAGCGCCGAGGTGGGCTCGTCGAACAGCATGATCCGCGGCTTCATGCACAGCGCCCGGGCAATCGCCACGCGCTGCTGCTGGCCGCCGGACAGCTGGCTGGGGTACTTGTGCGCCTGGCTTTCAATACCGACCTTGCTCAGGTACATGCGCGCCCGCTCCTCGGCGTCCTTGCGCGACAACCCGCGCACGCTGGTGGGGGCCAGCAGGCAGTTGTCGAGCACGCTCATGTGCGGGAACAGGTTGAAGTGCTGGAACACCATGCCGATGTCGCTGCGCACCTGCGCCGCTTCGCGGGTGGTGGATGCCAGGTCGATGCCATCCACCTTGATGCTGCCCTGCTGGGCCACTTCCAGGCGGTTGATGCAGCGGATCAGGGTCGACTTGCCCGAGCCGGACGGCCCGCACAGCACGATGCGTTCGCCTTCGCGCACCTGCAGGTCGATGTCGCGCAGCACGTGGAACGCGCCGTAGTGCTTGTTCAAGCCTTCGATGCGGATCAGCACCGGGCGTGGGTC
Organism: Pseudomonas sp. B14(2017); assembly: GCF_002113255.1. Classification (NCBI taxonomy): domain Bacteria; kingdom Pseudomonadati; phylum Pseudomonadota; class Gammaproteobacteria; order Pseudomonadales; family Pseudomonadaceae; genus Pseudomonas; species Pseudomonas sp. B14(2017). Next base: position 106,661 of record NZ_NEJY01000016.1, on the reverse strand, counting down.
GGGTTCGGGGGCAAGGGTGGCAAGGCTCAGTGGTGCGGTCATCTTGTTGTTCTCCCGCAGGGGTTCAGTCGAAACGAGTCGCGCTGTAGGGCGCGGGGTCGGTGAAGGGGCGTTCGCCGGTGACCAGTTCGGCCACCAGCCGGCCGCTGACCGGGCCCAGGGTGAGGCCGTGGTGGGCGTGGCCGAAGTTGAACCACAGCCCCGGGTGGCGCGGCGCCGGGCCGATCACCGGGCGCATGTCGGGCAGGCACGGGCGGCGGCCCAGCCAGGGGGTGTCGTCCAGGCGCTCGCCCAGGGCCGGGAACAGCTTGCGCGCCAGGGCTTCGCAGCGGCCCAGCTGGATCTGGTTGCCCGGCGCGCTGCTGGCGTCGAACTCGATGCCGGTGGTCAGGCGCACGCCGCGGGCCATTGGCGCCAGCACGTAGCCGCCCTGGGTGTCGCAGATGGAATGCTCCAGTTGCGCGCCGTCACGGGTGCTGTAGTGCATGTGGTAGCCACGCTTGATCGCCAGCGGGATCTGGTAGCCCAGGCCGCTGAACAGGTCAGCCGACTGCGGGCCGAGGCAGGCCACCACCTCGTTGGCGGTGATCGGGCCGCGGCGGCTGTCTACCCGCCATTGGCCGTCGACCTGGCGCAGGCTGCGCGCATCGCCATGCAGGAACTGCCCGCCGCGCTGCGTGAACAGGGTGGCGTAGCCGCGGGTGAGGGCGCCGGGGTTGTTCACGGTCTTGGGGTCGAGCCAGTGAATGCCGCCGACCACGCTGGCGTCCAGCTGGTGCTCGCGGGCCTGCAACTGCCCGCATTCGAGGATTTCGAACTGCAGGCCATAACGGCTCAGGCCCTTGGCGTCGGCCTTGGCCTGCTCGAACAGCGCCGGGTCACGGAACACTTCGATCCAGCCTTTGGCCTGCACCAGCCCTTCCAGGCCGGCGGCAGCAATGAATGCGTCGTGCTCTTCGACGCAGCGCTGCACCAGCGGCAGCATGTCGGCGGCGGCCCCGGCCAGGCGCCCGGGGGCCGACTGGCGCCAGTAGCGCCACAGCCAGGGGGCGGCCTTGGGCAGGTGCAGCAGGCTGTAGCGCACATCGGGCTGGCGGTTCAGGCCGTAGCGCAGCAGCGCGCCCAGTTGCCGCGGGAAGGCATAGGGGATCACGCTGGAGCGCTCGATCAGCCCGGCGTTGCCGTGGCTGGTGCCGCTGCCCGGTTCGTCGCGGTCGATCAGGATCACCTGGCGCCCGCGGGCCTGCAGGTGCAGCGCGGTGCTGACGCCGACGATGCCGGCGCCGAGGACAAGGGTCTGGCAATGCATGGAACGTATCCTTCGGTCAGTTCAGGTGGCGGCCCAGGCGGGCTTCCAGGTGTTTCAGCAGGTGCCGCACCAGTTCGACGATCAGCAGGTAGAGCACGGCGGCCCACAGGTAGATCTGGAAGTCGAAACTGCGCGAGAAGGCCAGTTTGGTCACGCCCATCAGGTCGTAGATGGTCACCAGCGAGGCGATCGCGCTGGCCTTGATCATCAGGATCAGTTCGTTGCCCAGCGGGCCGATGGCCACCAGCAGCGACTGCGGCAGGATCACCTTGAAGAAGGTGGTCGAGCGCTTCAGGTTCAGCGCCCGCGCCGCCTCATGCTGGCCGGGGGCGACGGCCATCAGGCTGCCGCGGAAGATCTCGGCCTGGTAGGCGGCGGTGTTCAGAGTGAACGCCAGCAGGGTGCAGAACCACGCCTCGCGGAAGAACCACCACAGGCCGACGTCCTGCCAGAAGCCCTTGAGCGAGCCCAGGCCGTAATACAGCAGGAACAGCTGGGCCAGCAGCGGCGAGCCGCGGAAGAAGTACACGTAGCCGGCGGCCATGCGCTGCAGCAGCAGGCTGCGCGACATGCGCGCCAAGGCCAGCAACAGGCCGAGCACGGCACCCAGGCTGAAGGAAATCGCCACCAGCTTGGCCGTTACCAGCAGGCCATCGAGGAAGCGCGGGCCGTAGCGGTCCAGCAGGTCGGGGTCGAGGACCAGCGCCAGCAGTTGTTCGAAGCTCATGCGCGTGCTCCTTGCAGGTGGCGGTTGCTGCGCCGTTCGATGAAGGCGAACACACGCCCGGAAATGACGGCGAAGAGCAGGTAGCCCAGGCAGGCCACGCCATAGAAGAACATCGGCTCCTTGGTCACGCTGACGGCCAGGTTGGTCTGGCGCATCAGGTCGACCAGCGAGATGGTGGAGACCAGCGAGGTGTCCTTGAGCAGCGACAGCCAGTTGTTGGACAGGCCGGGCAGGGCGATGCGGGTCAGTTGTGGCAGCAGTACCTTGAAGAAGCCGGTGCGCTTGCTCAGGCCCAGCGCCGAGCAGGCTTCCAGTTGGCCCTTGGGCAGGGTCTTGAAGGCTGCCAGCCAGATCTCGCTGGAGAACGCGGCAAACACCAGGCTGAAGGCGATCATCGCGGCGAGGAAGGTATTGATCAGGAACTCACCCTGGTAGCCCATGGCTGCGAGGATCTTCTGTGCGGCGATCTGGCAGCCGTAATAGATGATCAGCAGCGTCAGCAGTTCGGGCAGGCCACGGAACACGGTGGAGAAGGTGGTGGCCCAGGCGCGCGGCAAGCGCTTGCGCGAGCGTGCTGCAAGGGCGACGACCAGGCCCAGCGGCAGGCCGATGGGCAGGCAGGCCAGGGCCAGGGAAACGGTGACCAGCGCGCCGGCCAGCAGCGCCTGGCCCCAGCCTCCACTGGCGAAGGACAGCAAGGACAATTGATCGAGCATGACGAACACCTTGTGTTGACCTTACCGGCCTCATCGCCGGCAAGCCAGCTCCCACAGGTACACCGCTGTTCTTCAGGTCAGTGAGTTACCTGTGGGAGCTGGCTTGCCGGCGATGAGGCCCGGTCAGGCAATGAGGCCTTGAAGGTCAGTTGTAGATATCGAAAGCGAAGTACTTGCTGGCGATCTTCTGGTAGGTACCGTTGGCGACGATCTGCTGCAGCGCGGTGTTCAGGCGCTGGCGCAGGGCTTCGTCGTCCTTGCGCACGGCAATGGCGGCATCGGCCTTGGTGTTGGCCACGTCGCCGAGGATCTTGCAGCAGTCCCCGCCGTTCTTGGTCATCCACTCGTTCAGTGGGAATTTGTCGGCAATCACACCATCCAGGCGGCCGGCGGCCAGGTCGGCGTTGGCTTCGTCCATGGTCGGGTACAGTTTCACGTCGGCACCGGCCTTGGCGTAGACGTCTTCGGCGTAGATGGCCTGGGTAGAGGACGACTGGGCGCCAACGGTGTAGCCGTCGAAGGTGGTCTGGGCGTCGCTGATCTTGCTGTCCTTGGCCACGGCGACGGTCAGCGGGGTGCGGTAGTAGTGGTCGGTGAAGGCGATCTTCTTGCGCCGCTCTTCGGTGTTGATCATCGACGCGACCACTGCGTCGTACTTGCGTGCCATCAGCGCCGGGATGATGCCTTCCCAGTCCTGGGCCACCAGCGTGCACTCGACTTTCATCTGCTCGCACAGGGCGTGGGTGATGTCGACGTCGAAGCCGTGCAACTGGTTATTGGCGTCGACATAGTTGAAGGGCGGGTAGGCGCCCTCGGTGGCGAAGCGCAGGGTTTCGGCACTGGCGGCACCCGACAGCAGCAGGGCGCACGCACCCACCAAGGCCATGGTCTTGTTCATCTCGCACCTCATTGCACTCTTGCTATTGTTGTTTTCCCGTCGACCACGAGGTGTAGCCGACGAATTCGTTATGTAGAGCGGCAGTTGCTTCCAAGCGTTTTTCAACATCCGGTCCGAGCTTCTTGCAGACCTCGTTGACCATCAGGTGCACCCACGACAGCATGGTCGAGGTGGACTCCCAGAACAGGTTGAACTCGGTGGGGATGCGGAACACCTCGTCGGCGTTGGCATCGGCCCAGTCACAGAAGGGGTCGGTCACCAAGGTGACCGCAATGCCAGCCTCGCGTGCCTTCTGGCACAACAGCAGGGCATGGCGGGAATAACGGCGGGCTTCGAACACCACCAGGGCGCTGTCTTCGGCGCGGCCCAGCAATACTTCGCCAAAGTGCCCGGCACTGATATCCACCAGCTGCACGCCATCGCGCAGGTACTGCAGCAGGTGGCTCATGCACATGGCAATGCCGCGCTCGGTCTGGAAGCCGGCGATGAACACCCGCTGCTTGCTTGCCAGGCGCTGGGCGACGCTGTGCCAGGCGCTGCTCTGGCGATACTCGTGCACGCGCACCAGGGCGGCGATTTCCAGCTCCAGGCTGCCGGCGTTGTCGCTGGCGTCCTGGTTCTGGCGGTAATCTTGCAGGCGGTCGCCCACCAGCCACGGGCCATCGCCCAGGTCGTTCTGCAGGTCTTGCTTCAACGCCTTGAGATGGGCATAACCCAATGAGCGGCAGAAACGGCCAACGCTGGATTCGCTGACGCCCAGCTTGACGGCAATGCTGGCCGAGGTCTGGAACGGCAGTTCATGCAGGTTGGCGAGCATGTAGCTGGCGATCTTGCGGCCCGAAGCAGCGGCCCCTTCGAGGCTGTTTTCCAGGCGTTGCTTGATCGGTTGGCTCATGCTGCGGCTCCAGGGGTAAGGCTTGCGAAAGAAAATGGCTGTTTTCTGTCATCAAGTCAACATTTGACAGATAGCTGTCACATGCAGGAAAGTTTTTGTCGTTGCAACGCTGTAGCCATTCCAATTCCAACAAGGAGCTTCAGATGTCCGCACCTTCCACCAGCACCGTCGTGCGTGTGCCTTTTACCGAGCTGCAGGTCCTGTTGCAGAGCATCTTCCAGCGCCATGGCTGCAGCGAAAGCGTGGCCCGGGTGCTGGCCCACAACTGCGCCAGCGCCCAGCGCGATGGTGCCCATAGCCATGGGGTGTTCCGCATGCCTGGCTATGTTTCGACATTGGCCAGTGGCTGGGTCGACGGCCAGGCCACGCCGAAGGTCAGCGATGTGGCGCCCGGTTATGTTCGCGTCGATGCCGCAGGCGGCTTCGCCCAGCCGGCGCTGGCGGCGGCCCGTGAACTTCTGGTGGCGAAGGCGCGCAATGCTGGTATCGCCGTGCTGGCGATCCACAACTCGCACCACTTCGCCGCGCTGTGGCCGGATGTGGAGCCATTCGCCGACGAAGGCCTGGTAGCCCTGAGCGTGGTCAACAGCATGACCTGCGTGGTGCCGCACGGCGCCCGCAAGCCGCTGTTCGGCACCAACCCCATCGCCTTTGCCGCACCTTGCGCCGAACATGACCCGATCGTCTTCGACATGGCCACCAGCGCCATGGCCCATGGCGACGTGCAGATTGCCGCGCGCGCTGGTCAGCAATTGCCGCAGGGCATGGGGGTGGATGCCAATGGTGAGCCGACCACCGACCCCAAGGCGATTCTGGAAGGCGGCGCCTTGCTGCCATTTGGCGGGCACAAGGGCTCGGCCTTGTCGATGATGGTCGAGTTGCTGGCGGCGGCGCTGACCGGCGGGCATTTTTCCTGGGAGTTCGACTGGTCGGGGCACCCGGGGGCGAAGACGCCGTGGACCGGGCAGCTGATCATTGTCATCGACCCGAACAAGGCCGAGGGCGAGCGGTTTGCCCAGCGCAGCCGCGAACTGGTCGAGCAGATGCAGGCCGTAGGGCTGACGCGCATGCCGGGCGAGCGGCGTTACCGCGAGCGCGAGGTGGCCGAGGAGGAGGGGGTGGCGGTGACCGAGCAGGAGTTGCAAGGCCTGAAAGAGCTGCTTGGCTGACCCGGCCTCTTCGCGGGCGCGCCCGCTCCCACAGTGGTATCACCGCCCTTGAGACCTGTGCAGTACCTGTGGGAGCGGGCATGCCCGCGAAGAATCCAGCGCCAATCCTCAGCCATGCAATGTTGCATAGACAACCTTGCACAATAGTTGATGTTCCTGAGCCCGCACTCCGGGTATGCTCAGGGCTGCCTTTTCGAACTGTCCTGATCCAAGGAGCTGCACGCTGTGTTCAAACATGTCGATGCCTATGCCGGCGACCCGATCCTCTCGTTGATGGAAACCTTCAAGGCCGACCCGCGCGCCGACAAGGTCAACCTGAGTATCGGCCTGTACTACGATGAGGCCGGCGTGGTGCCGCAACTGGCGGCTGTGGATGCGGTGGAAAAACGCATCGCCGGCCAGGGCCACGAAGCCTCGCTGTACCTGCCGATGGAAGGCCTGGCCAGCTACCGCCAGGCGATCCAGGCACTGCTGTTCGGTGCCGATCACCCAGCCGTGACCGGCGGGCGCGTGGCCACCGTGCAGACCGTGGGTGGTTCCGGCGCCCTCAAGGTCGGTGCCGACTTCCTCAAGCGCTACTTCCCGCAGTCCGAAGTCTGGGTCAGCAACCCGACCTGGGACAACCACCGCGCCATCTTCGAAGGCGCCGGCTTCAAGGTGCACACCTACCCGTACTTCGACCAGGCCACCCGCGGCGTGGACTTCGACGGCATGCTGGCCACCCTGCAGACCCTGCCGGCCAACAGCGTGGTGCTGCTGCACCCGTGCTGCCACAACCCCACCGGCGCCGACCTGGAACAGCACCAGTGGCAACAGGTGGTTGAAGTGGTCAAGGCACGCCAGCTGATCCCGTTCCTCGACATCGCCTACCAGGGCTTCGCCGAAGGCCTGGTGGAAGACGCCTACGCCATCCGTGAAATGGCCCGCGCCGGCGTGCCGTGCCTGGTCAGCAACTCGTTCTCGAAGATCTTCTCGCTGTACGGCGAGCGTGTCGGCGGCCTGTCGGTGGTCTGCGACGATGACGCCACTGCCCAGAGCGTGCTCGGCCAGCTCAAGGCTACCGTGCGCCGCAACTACTCCAGCCCGCCCAACTTCGGCGCCCAGCTGGTTGCTGGCGTGCTCGGCGATGCCGCCCTCAATGCCCAGTGGGCCGAGGAAGTCGAAGTGATGCGCAAACGTATCCTCGACATGCGCCAGGCGCTGGTCGATGCCCTGGCAGTGCTGCTGCCAGGCCAGGACTTCCAGTTCTTCCTGCGCCAGCGTGGCATGTTCAGCTACACCGGCTTCAGCGTCGAGCAGGTGCGCCGCCTGCGTGACGAGTTCGGCGTGTACCTGATCGACAGCGGCCGCGTATGCATGTCCGGCCTGCGCCCGGCCAACCTGCAACGGGTTGCCGAAGCCTTCGCCGCCGTCCAGAAGTAACACCGCACAAGGCCGCTTTGCGGCCCTTTCGCCGGCAAGCCGGCTCCCACAGAGATAGCGCAAGGCTCAAGCACTGCGCGGTCGGTGTGGGAGCCGGCTTGCCGGCGATCAGGCTGCATGCAGCCTCTGGTTGCAATCCGCTTGTAAAGACAAGTGCAACCGCTCCTCGGAAAAGGGCTTCGCAAGTGCAACCTTTCCGTGCACAATCGCGCTCCCTTTTTCGGTTGAGTTGGGCGAAACGTCTATTTCGCCATTCTCAGCCTGTTGCAGTCTTGCGAGTGGAGCTTCACCCGGAATGAATGAGCAGGCCCCAAGCGTTGAACAACGCTTTGCAGAATCGACCCCCGCCACCCTCGGCAGCTGGTCGCGTCACGACACCACCTGGATGCTGGGCCTGTTCGGCACAGCGATCGGCGCCGGAACCCTGTTCCTGCCGATCAACGCCGGCCTTGGCGGCTTCTGGCCGTTGCTGATCCTGGCCATACTGGCCTTCCCGATGACCTATTTCGCTCACCGCGGGCTGACCCGTTTCGTCCTTTCCGGGCGCAATGACGGCGATATCACCGAAGTGGTCAAGGAACACTTCGGTATTACCGCCGGCGCCTCGATCACCGTGCTGTACTTCTTCGCGATCTTCCCGATCCTGCTTATCTATAGCGTGGCGCTGACCAACACCGTGTCCAGCTTCATGGAGCACCAGCTGCACATGCAGCCGCCGCCACGGGCCATCCTGTCGTTCGTGCTGATCCTCGGCCTGCTGGCCATCGTGCGCTGCGGGGAGCAGGCCACGGTCAAGGTCATGAGCCTGCTGGTCTACCCGTTCATCGTCGCCCTGGCATTGCTGGGCCTGTACCTGGTGCCGCACTGGACCGGTGGCATTCTCGACAGCGCCACCCAGGTGCCACCGGCCTCGGCCTTCCTGCACACCCTGTGGCTGGCAATTCCGGTGATGGTGTTCTCGTTCAACCACTCGCCGATCATCTCCGCCTTTGCCGTCGACCAGAAGCGCCGCTACGGCGAGCATGCCGATGAGCGTAGCGGCCAGATCCTGCGCCGTGCCCACCTGCTGATGGTGGTGATGGTGCTGTTCTTCGTGTTCAGCTGCGTGCTCACCCTGAGCAGCGCCCAGCTGGCCGAGGCCAAGGCGCAGAACCTGTCGATCCTGTCGTACCTGGCCAACCACTTCAGCAACCCGACCATCGCGTTCGCTGCACCGCTGATCGCCTTCGTGGCCATCGCCAAGTCGTTCCTCGGCCACTACATCGGCGCCAGCGAAGGCCTGAAGGGCATCATCACCAAGGCCGGTGCTCGCCCGAGCGCCAAGGTCCTGGACCGCGTGGTCGCCGCGCTGATGCTGGTGGTGTGCTGGATCGTCGCCACCCTCAACCCAAGCATCCTCGGCATGATCGAGTCGCTCGGTGGCCCGATCCTCGCGGTGCTGCTGTTCCTGATGCCGATGTACGCCATTCGCCGCGTGCCATCCATGCGCAAGTACAGCGGTGCTGCCTCCAACGTGTTCGTGGTGGTAGTCGGCCTGGTTGCGCTGACCTCGGTGGTATACGGCCTGCTGGGCTGATGCGCCATCTGCAACAGTAATGCCCGGGTCGCTTGTTGCCACCCGGGCATTTTTTTGTCCACAAGAATTGTCCGGCAACAGAACAATTTCACCTGCCCCCATAGGCACCCGGCCGCCTTCATGCTTAACTCAGTGTCCTTTTCAAACCCCGCATAAGGATTTCGTCATGGCTCAAGTGACTCTCAAAGGCAACCCGGTTCAGGTCAACGGCGAACTGCCGAAAACCGGCGCCCAGGCTCCGGCTTTCTCCCTGGTAGGTGAAGGCCTGGCTGACAAGTCGCTGAAAGACTACGCCGGCAAGCGCAAGGTGCTGAACATCTTCCCGAGCGTCGACACCCCGACCTGCGCTACCTCCGTGCGCAAGTTCAACGCCCAGGCCAACGATGTGGCCAACACCGTGGTGCTGTGCATCTCCGCTGACCTGCCGTTCGCCCAGGCACGCTTCTGCGGCGCCGAAGGCCTGGACAACGTGAAGAACCTGTCGACCCTGCGTGGCCGCGAGTTCCTCGAAAACTACGGCGTGGCCATTGCCGATGGCCCGCTGGCCGGCCTGGCTGCCCGTGCCGTGGTGGTGCTGGACGAAAACGACAAGGTGCTGCACAGCGAGCTGGTTGGCGAAATTGCTGATGAGCCGAACTACGATGCAGCGCTGGCTGTGCTGAAGTAAGGGTTGTGTGGGGCAGGGCGGGCGTCTATCGCCTGTACCGGCCCCTTCGCGGGCTTGCCCGCTCCCACAGGGATGTCACAGCCTTTGAAACCTGTGCTGTACCTGTGGGAGCGGGCAAGCCCGCGAAGGGGCCGGTACAGGCAACCGAAACCTTTCAGCCCGCCACCGCTCCAAGCAACACCCTGTAAACGGCCCGGAACGCGTTCCGGGCCGTTTTCATTTAAAGTTCAACCCCTTGGCAACGTCAGGCAAAGGTAAGCCTCTGGTAAAGGCGCTTTGCTAAAACGATGCCAGTGCTTATCGTTCATCCTCCCCAAGTCGTCATTCCGAACAAGGTTCGTTCAACCCATGCAAGCGTCCAATCCCCGTTCCCCTCGTCGCTGGCTCGTAGGCCTGCTGATCCTGCTGCTGGTGGCTGCACTGGCCTGGTGGCTGTGGCCCGCAGCGGCGCCTGCGCCTAAAGAAGCCGGTGGCGGGCGCGGTGGCAAGGGCATGGGCATGATGGGCGGTCGCCCGGGCTTCGGCGGCTCCAGCGACCCGGTGCCGGTGCGCGTCGAGCCGGTGCGGGTGGGTGACTTCCCGCTGTACTACAAGGCCCTGGGCACCGTCACCGCGACCAACACCGTCAACGTGCGCAGCCGCGTGGCTGGCGAGCTGGTCAAGATCCACTTCAAGGAAGGCCAGCAGGTCAAGGCCGGCGACCTGCTCGCCGAGATCGACCCGCGCTCGTACCGCATCGCCCTGCAACAGGCCGAAGGCACCCTGGCGCAGAACCAGGCGCAACTGAAGAACGCCCAGGTCGACCTGGCCCGCTATAAAGGCCTGTACGCCGAGGACAGCATCGCCAAGCAAACCCTCGACACCGCCGAAGCGCAGGTGGCGCAGTTCCAGGGGCTGGTGAAGACCAACCAGGCGCAGGTCAACGACGCCCGCCTGAACCTCGACTTCACCCAGATCCGCGCGCCGATCAACGGCCGCGTGGGCCTGCGCCAGCTCGACCTGGGCAACCTGGTGGCCGCCAACGACACCACCGCGCTGGTGGTGATCACCCAGACCGAGCCGATCAGCGTTGCCTTCACCCTGCCGGAAACCGAGTTGAGCACCGTGCTGGAACGCTACCGCAGCGGCGCCAGCCTGCCGGTCGAGGCCTGGGACCGCAGTGACAGCAAGCTGCAGTCCACCGGCGTGCTGGGCAGCATCGACAACCAGATCGACACCACCACCGGCACCCTCAAGTTCAAGGGCCGCTTCGAGAACAAGGACCTGGCCCTGTTCCCCAACCAGTTCGTCAACGTGCGCCTGCTGGCCGACACCCTCAAGCAGGTGACCATGGCCCCGGCGGCGGCCATCCAGTTCGGCAATGACGGCTCCTTCGCCTACGTGGTCAATGACCAGAACACGGTCAATATCCGCAAGCTCAAGGTTGGCGCCAGCGACGGCGAGAACAGCGTCATTCTCGAGGGCCTCAAGGCCGGCGACCGCCTGGTGCTGGAAGGCACCGACCGCCTGCGCGAAGGCACCAAGGTGGAAGTGGTCGAAGACAGCTCGCAGGTGCCGACCACCCCGGGCCAGCACCTGCAAGGCCAGGAAGCCAAGGGTTCGGCAAGCACTGGTGATGTGCAGCCCGGTAAAGCACAGCCTGGTAGCGCAGCAGGCAAGGCGGGCGCATGAACCTCTCGCGTCTGTTCATCCTGCGGCCGGTTGCCACCACGCTGAGCATGCTGGCCATCGTCCTGGCCGGCCTGATCGCCTACAAGCTGCTGCCGGTTTCCGCCTTGCCGCAGGTGGATTACCCGACCATCCGGGTCATGACCCTGTACCCCGGTGCCAGCCCGCAGGTCATGACCAGCGCCGTTACCGCGCCGCTGGAACGCCAGTTCGGGCAGATGCCGGGCCTGGAGCAGATGGCTTCGACCAGCTCCGGCGGCGCCTCGGTGCTGACCCTGCGCTTCAACCTCGACATGAACATGGACGTTGCCGAGCAACAGGTGCAGGCCGCGATCAACGCCGCCAGCAACCTGCTGCCCAGCGACCTGCCGGCGCCGCCGGTGTACAACAAGGTCAACCCGGCCGACACCCCGGTGCTGACCCTGGCCATCTCCAGCAAGACCATGCCGCTGCCCAAGCTCAACGACCTGGTCGATACCCGCGTGGCCCAGAAGCTCGCGCAGATCAGCGGTGTGGGCATGGTCAGCATCGCCGGCGGTCAGCGTCAGGCGGTGCGGATCAAGGTCAACGTCGATGCCCTGGCCGCCAACGGCCTGAACCTGGAGGACGTACGCACCCTGATCGGCGCCTCCAACGTCAACCAGCCCAAGGGCAACTTCGATGGCCCGACCCGGGTGTCAATGCTCGATGCCAACGACCAGCTGCGCTCCCCTGAGGAATACGCCAACCTGATCCTGGCCTACAACAACGGTGCACCGCTGCGCCTGAAGGACGTCGCGGAAATCGTCGACGGCGCGGAGAACGAGCGCCTGGCTGCCTGGGCCAATGAAAACCATGCGGTGCTGCTGAACATCCAGCGCCAGCCGGGCGCCAACGTCATCGAAGTGGTCGACCGTATCAAGGAACTGCTGCCGTCGATCACCGACAACCTGCCGGCCGGCCTCGATGTTTCGGTGCTCACCGACCGCACCCAGACTATCCGCGCCGCGGTCAAGGATGTGCAGCACGAACTGCTGATCGCCATCGCCCTGGTGGTTATGGTCACGTTCGTGTTCCTGCGCCGTTTCAGTGCCACCCTCATTCCGTCGATCGCCGTGCCGTTGTCGCTGATCGGCACCTTCGGCGTGATGTACCTGGCCGGCTTCTCGGTCAACAACCTGACGCTGATGGCCCTGACCATCGCCACCGGTTTCGTGGTCGACGACGCCATCGTCATGCTGGAGAACATCTCCCGGCACATCGAGGAGGGCGAGACGCCCATGCAGGCTGCGCTCAAGGGCGCCCGGCAAATCGGCTTCACCCTGATCTCGCTGACCTTCTCGCTGATTGCGGTACTGATCCCGCTGCTTTTCATGGCCGATGTGGTCGGCCGCCTGTTCCGCGAGTTCGCCATTACCCTGGCGGTGGCCATCCTGATTTCCCTGGTGGTATCGCTGACCCTCACGCCGATGATGTGCGCGCGCCTGCTCAAGCGTGAGCCCAAGGAAGAGGAACAGGGCCGGTTCTACCGCGCCAGTGGCGCCTGGATCGACTGGCTGATCAGGCACTACGGCAGCGCCCTGCAGTGGGTACTCAAGCGCCAGCCGCTGACGCTGCTGGTGGCCGTGGCCAGCCTGGCGCTCACCGTATTCCTGTACATGGTGGTGCCCAAGGGCTTCTTCCCGGTGCAGGACACCGGGGTGATCCAGGGCATTTCCGAAGCGCCGCAGTCCACCTCGTTCGCCGCCATGAGCGAACGCCAGCAGGCCCTGAGCAAGGTGATCCTGCAGGACCCGGCGGTGCAGAGCCTGTCGTCCTACATCGGTGTCGATGGCGACAACGCCACGCTCAACAGCGGCCGCCTGCTGATCAACCTCAAGCCCCATGGCGAGCGTGATGTCACTGCCAGCGAGGTGATCAACCGCCTGCAGCCGCAAGTCGACCGGCTGGTGGGTATCCGCCTGTTCATGCAGCCGGTGCAGGACCTCAGCATCGAAGACCGGGTCAGCCGTACCCAGTACCAGTTCAGCCTGTCGTCGCCGGACGCCGACCTGCTGGCGCAGTGGAGCGGCAAGCTGGTGCAGGCGCTGCAGCAGCGCCCGGAACTGGCCGACGTGGCCAGCGACCTGCAGGACAAGGGCTTGCAGGTGTACCTGGTGATCGACCGCGACATGGCCAGCCGCCTGGGCATCAGCGTGTCGCAGATCACCAACGCCCTGTACGACGCCTTCGGCCAGCGCCAGATCTCGACCATCTACACCCAGGCCAGCCAGTACCGCGTGGTGTTGCAGTCGCAGGATGCGGCGGTGATCGGCCCGCAGGCGCTGGAGTCGATCCACGTCAAGGCCACCGATGGCGGCCAGGTGCGCCTGTCGGCGTTGGCGCGCATTGAGCAGCGCCAGGCCCAGCTGGCCATTTCCCACATCGGCCAGTTCCCGGCGGTGACCCTGTCGTTCAACCTGGCCCACGGCGCTTCGCTGGGCGAGGCGGTGCAGGTGATCGAGCAGGTGCAAAAGGACATCGGCATGCCGCTGGGCGTGCAAACCCGCTTCCAAGGTGCGGCGGAAGCCTTCCAGGCATCGCTGTCGAGCACCTTGCTGTTGATCCTGGCGGCGGTGGTGACCATGTACATCGTGCTGGGCGTGCTGTACGAGAGCTACATCCACCCGGTGACCATTCTATCGACCCTGCCGTCGGCGGCGGTCGGCGCCTTGCTGGCCTTGCTCATCAGCGGCAACGACCTGGGTATGATCGCCATCATCGGCATCATCCTGCTGATCGGCATCGTCAAGAAGAACGCGATCATGATGATCGACTTCGCCCTCGAGGCCGAGCGCCAGCAGGGCATGAGCCCGCGCGATGCCATCTACCAGGCGGCGCTGCTGCGCTTCCGGCCGATCCTGATGACCACCCTGGCCGCGCTGTTCGGCGCTGTGCCGCTGATGCTCGCCACCGGTTCCGGCGCCGAGCTGCGCCAGCCGCTGGGCCTGGTGATGGTCGGCGGGTTGCTGGTCAGTCAGGTGCTGACGTTGTTCACCACCCCGGTCATCTACCTGTACTTCGACCGCCTGGCCCGCCGCTGGCGCCCGGCCACTGACGTGAAGCAGGCCGAGGCATGAACCTGTCCGGTCCTTTCATCCGTCGCCCGGTGGCGACCATGCTGTTGAGCCTGGCGATCATGCTGCTGGGCGGGGTCAGCTTCGGCCTGCTGCCGGTGGCGCCGCTGCCACAGATGGACTTCCCGGTGATCGTGGTGTCGGCCAACCTGTCCGGCGCCAGCCCGGAAGTGATGGCCTCCACCGTGGCCACGCCGCTGGAGCGCAAGCTGGGCAGCATTGCCGGGGTGACCACCCTGACCAGCAGCTCCAACCAGGGCTCCACACGGGTGATCATCGGCTTCGAGATGGGCCGCGACATCGACGGTGCGGCGCGCGAGGTGCAGGCGGCGATCAACGCCACCCGCAACCTGCTGCCCAGCGGTATGCGCAGCATGCCCACCTACAAGAAGATCAACCCGTCGCAGGCACCGATCATGGTGCTGTCGCTGACCTCGGACGTGCTGCAGAAGGGCCAGCTGTACGACCTGGCCGACACCATCCTGTCGCAGAGCCTGGCCCAGGTGCCCGGGGTAGGGGAGGTGCAGATCGGCGGCAGTTCGTTGCCGGCAGTGCGCATTGCCGTGGAGCCGCAATTGCTCAACCAGTACGGCCTGTCGCTGGATGAAGTACGTACTGCCGTGTCCAACGCCAACCAGCGCCGGCCGATGGGCTTTGTCGAGGACGCCGAGCGCAACTGGCAGGTGCGCGCCAATGACCAGCTGGAAAGCGCCAAGGACTACGAGCCCGTGGTGATCCGCCAGCAGAACGGCACCATCCTGCGCCTGTCCGACGTGGCGACCATCACCGATGGTGTCGAGAACCGCTACAACAGCGGCTTCTTCAATGACCAGAGCGCGGTGCTGCTGGTGGTCAACCGCCAGACCGGCGCCAACATCATCGAAACGGTCGACCAGATCAAGGCGCAGCTGCCGGCCCTGCAGTCGCTGCTGCCGGCCAGCGTGCAACTGAACGTGGCCATGGACCGCTCGCCAGTGATCAAGGCAACCCTCAAGGAAGCCGAGCACACCCTGCTGATCGCCGTGGTGCTGGTGATCCTGGTGGTCTACCTGTTCCTCGGCAGCCTGCGGGCCTCGCTGATCCCCAGCCTGGCGGTGCCAGTGTCGCTGGTGGGCACCTTCGCGGTCATGTACCTGTGCGGGTTCTCGCTCAACAACCTGTCGCTGATGGCGCTTATTCTTGCCACCGGCCTGGTGGTGGACGACGCCATCGTGGTGCTGGAGAACATCTCCCGGCACATCGAGGACGGCCAGCCGCCGATGAAGGCGGCCTTCCTGGGTGCCAAGGAAGTGGGTTTCACCTTGCTGTCGATGAACGTGTCGCTGGTGGCGGTGTTCGTCTCCATCCTGTTCATGGGCGGCATCGTGCGCAACCTGTTCCAGGAGTTCTCCATCACCCTGGCGGCGGCGATCATCGTGTCGCTGGTGGTGTCGCTGACCCTCACGCCGATGCTGTGCGCCCGCTGGCTCAAGCCGCACCAGGCCGAGCCGAACCGCCTGCAGCCCTGGAGCGACCAGTTGCACCAGCGCATGGTCGATGCCTATGACCGAAGCCTGGGCTGGGCCTTGCGCCACAAGCGCCTGACGCTGATCAGCCTGCTGGCCACCATCGGCATCAACATCGCCCTGTACGTGGTGGTGCCCAAGACGCTGATGCCACAGCAGGATACCGGCCAGCTGATGGGCTTCATCCGTGGCGACGACGGCCTGTCGTTCAGCGTGATGCAACCGAAAATGGAGATCTATCGCCGCGCATTGCTGGCCGACCCGGCAGTGCAGAGCGTTGCCGGCTTCATCGGGGGCAACAGCGGGACCAACAATGCCTTTGTGCTGGTGCGCCTGAAACCGATCAGTGAGCGCAAGCTCGACGCCCAGAAGGTGATCGAACGCCTGCGCAAGGAAATGCCCAAGGTACCCGGCGGGCGCCTGTTCCTGATGGCCGACCAGGACCTGCAACTGGGCGGCGGGGGCCGCGACCAGACCTCCTCGCAGTACCTTTACTCCCTGCAGAGCGGGGATCTGGCGGCCCTGCGCGAGTGGTTCCCGAAAGTGGTGGCGGCGCTGCGCGCACTGCCACAACTGACAGCCATCGACGCCCGCGACGGTGCCGGCACCCAGCAGGTGACCCTGGTGGTCGACCGCGACCAGGCCAAGCGCCTGGGCATCGACATGGACATGGTCACCACGGTGCTGAACAACGCCTACAGCCAGCGCCAGATCTCCACCATCTACGACAGCCTCAACCAGTACCAGGTAGTGCTGGAGATCAACCCGAAGTACGCCTGGGACCCGAGCACCCTCGAGCAGGTGCAGGTGATAACCGCCGACGGTGCCCGCGTACCGCTGTCGACCATCGCCCACTATGAGAACAGCCTGGCCAACGACCGGGTCAGCCACGAAGGCCAGTTCGCCGCCGAAAGCATTGCGTTCGACGTCGCCGAAGGCTACAGCCCCGACCAGGCCATGGCGGCGCTGGAGCGTGCGGTGGCCAAGCTGGGCTTGCCTGAGGAAGTGATCGCCAAGCTTGGTGGTACCGCCGATGCCTTCGCCAAGACCCAGGAAGGCCAGCCGCTGATGATCCTTGGCGCGCTGGTGCTGGTCTACCTGGTGCTGGGCATCCTCTACGAAAGCTACATTCACCCGCTGACCATCCTCTCGACACTGCCCTCGGCCGGCGTCGGTGCCTTGCTGGCGCTGTACGTCACCGGCGGCGAGTTCAGCCTGATCTCGCTGCTGGGGCTGTTCCTGCTGATCGGCGTGGTGAAGAAGAACGCCATCCTGATGATCGACCTGGCCTTGCAGCTGGAGCGCCACCAGGGCCTGACACCGGAAGAGTCGATCCGCCGGGCCTGCCTGCTGCGCCTGCGGCCGATCCTGATGACGACCCTGGCGGCCATCCTCGGTGCCTTGCCGCTGCTGCTGAGCAGCGCCGAAGGCGCGGAAATGCGCCAGCCACTGGGCCTGACCATCATTGGCGGCCTGGTGTTCAGCCAGATCCTGACCCTTTACACGACACCGGTGGTCTACCTGTACCTGGACCGCCTGCGTCACCGTTTCAACCGTTGGCGTGGCGTGCGCACCGACGCCGCCCTGGAAACCCCGCTATGACTTTTGCCCAGACCCCACTTCACCGCGCCCTGCAGACGCTGACCCGTGGGCGTGGCTCGCGCCTGCTCGGCGCCGGGTTGTGCGTCGCCTTGCTCAGCGCCTGCACCCTGAGCCCGGACTACCACCGCCCGGAGCTGAGCAGCACGGCGCAGTTCAAGCATGCCGAAGGCTGGACCCAGGCCACGCCGTCCGATGCCATCGCCCGCGGCGCCTGGTGGGAAATCTACGGCGATGCCGGGCTCAATGCGTTGGTCGAAGAGCTCAACCGCAGCAACCAGACCGTGGCGCAATCGGAGGCCCAGTACCGCCAGGCCCAGGCGCTGGTGCGCAGCAGCCGGGCGGCACTGTTCCCCAGCCTGGACCTGAGCGTCAGCAAGAACCGCTCGGCCCAGGGCACCGGCAGCTCCAGCTCGAGCCTGTCCAACAACAGCAGCGGCATTCGCAACACCTACAACGCCCAGCTCGGCGTCAGCTGGGAAATCGACCTGTGGGGCAAGCTGCGCGAAACCCTCAATGCCAACGAAGCCAGTGCCGAAGCCAGCCTGGCCGACCTGGCCTCGATCCGCCTCAGCCAGCAGTCGGAACTGGTGCAGAACTACCTGCAGTTGCGGGTGATCGACGAGCAGAAGCGCCTGTTGGAAGCCACCGTGGCAGCTTATGAACGTTCCCTGCGGATGAACGAAAACCAGTACCGCGCCGGCGTCGCCGGCCCGGATGCGGTGGCCCAGGCGCGCACCCAGCTAAAGAGCACCCAGGCCGACCTGATCGACCTGATCTGGCAGCGCGCGCAGTTCGAGAACGCCATTGCCGTGTTGCTGGGCAAGGTCCCGGCGGACTTCGCCCTGGCCGACAGCAAGGCCATTCCGGCGCTGCCGCAAATTCCGGTGGCCTTGCCTTCGCAGTTGCTGGAGCGACGCCCGGACATCGCTGCGGCCGAGCGCAACGTGATGGCTGCCAACGCCAACATCGGCGTGTCGCGGGCGGCGTATTTCCCGGACCTGAGCCTGAGCATGAGTGGCGGTTACTCCAGCAGCAGCTTCAGCAACTGGATCGAACTGCCCAACCGCTACTGGTCGGTGGGCCCGCAGCTGGCGCTGACCTTGTTCGACGCCGGCAAGCGCAGTGCCGAGGTGGACCGCACGGTGGCGGTGTATGACCAGACCGTGGCGCAGTACCGCCAGACCGTGCTCGACGGCTTCAAGGAAGTGGAAAACCTGCTGGTGCAGTTGAAGGTGTATGGCGATGAGGCGGTGGTGCGCCAGGAGGCACTGGATGCCGCTCGCGAGTCGCTGCGCCTGACCGAGAACCAGTACCGCGCCGGGCTGATCGGCTACCTGGATGTGGTCAACGTGCAGACCACGGCGCTGAGCAACGAGCGCAGTGTGTTGAACCTGCTGCAGGGGCGGCTGGTGGCAAGCGTGCAGCTGGTTGCCGCGCTGGGTGGTGGTTGGGATGCGGAACAGGCGTTTGCCGAGCAGGATTGATTGGGCCTTTAGTACAGCGAATTGCTGTACCGGCCTCATCGCCGGCAAGCCGGCTCCCACAGGTACTGTGCAAGCCCTGAGGTCGATGCGGTCGAGGTGGGAGCCGGCTTGCCGGCGATGGGCTGCGCAGCAGCCCCATGCGGGCTTTGGATCCATTCCCATTCGCAAAAACCCCGTGCGTTTCGCCTAAGCTTGAGTACAATCGTCAGCTTTTTCCGGGCCTCCCGTCCCGTCGCTGGAACTCCCAATGCTGACCGGTAGCTACTCCTCTTCGCTGGTGTTGATTTCGCTGTGCGTGGCGATCCTGGCGTCCTATACCGCCCTTGACCTGACCGGCCGCATCGCCACGGCCAAAGGCCGGGCTGCCTGCCTGTGGATGGGGGGTGGCGCGCTGGCCATGGGCATCGGCGTGTGGTCGATGCACTTCATCGGCATGCTCGCCTTCAGCCTGCCCATCGACCTGGGCTACGACCTTGCCCTGACCGCGTTCTCGCTGCTGATTGCCGTGTTGTCCTCGGGCTTTGCCTTGTGGCTGGTCAGCCAGCCGAGCCTGCCGTGGCAGCAGCTGGCGTTTGGCGCGTTGATCATGGGCGCCGGCATCGCCTGCATGCACTACACCGGCATGGCCGCGCTGCGCATGCTGCCGGGCATCGACTATGACCCGACGCTGTTCGGGGCCTCGCTGCTGATTGCCGTGGGCGCCTCGGCAGCGGCCTTGTGGATCGCCTTCCGTCTGCGCGCGCACACCCCTTATGTGCGGCAGATTCGCGGCCTGGCGGCGGTGGTGATGGGCTTTGCCATCGTCGGCATGCATTACACCGGCATGGCCGCGGCGAATTTCCCCGAAGGCAGCTTCTGCGGTGCGCTGGCCGGGGGAGGCCTGCAAGGCGACGGCCTGGTCTACCTGGTGCTGATCACCACCCTGGCGGTACTGGCGGTGGCCTTGCTCACCTCGGTGCTGGACGCCCGCCTGGAGGCACGCACCGCCGAGCTGGCCCGTTCGCTGACCCTGGCCAACCAGGAACTGACCCAGCTGGCCCTGCACGACACCCTCACCGACCTGCCCAACCGTACTTTGCTGGCCGACCGCATCGAGCAGGCCATCGCCAAGGTAGCGGAGCAGGGCGGCTGCTTCGCCCTGATGTTCATCGACCTGGACGGCTTCAAGCCCGTCAACGATGCCTTCGGCCACCACGTCGGCGACTTGCTGCTCAAGGCGGTGGCGACACGCCTGCGCGGGCACCTGCACAGCCAGGACACGTTGGCGCGCATCGGCGGCGACGAATTCGTGCTGCTGGTCCAGCTGCGCGAGCCGAACGATGCCATGGATGTGGCGGTCAAGCAGGTCAATCTGGTATCACGGCCGTTCCGCGTGGCCGAGCATGACCTGCAGCTGACGGCGAGCCTGGGCATCGTCCTGTACCCGGGCAATGGCCAGGACCAGCACGAGCTGTTGCGCAATGCCGACGCCGCCATGTACCACGCCAAGAGCGCCGGCAAGAATGGCTACAGCTTCTTCGACGTGTCGATGAACAGCAACGCCCGCCAGCAATTGCAGCTACTGCAGGACCTGCGCCAGGCCCTGGAGCAGCGTCAGTTCCGCCTGCACTACCAGCCCAAGTTCGATGCCCAGAATTGCCAGCCGATCGGTGCCGAGGCCTTGCTGCGCTGGGAGCACCCGCAGCAGGGCCTGTTGCTGCCCGACCGTTTCATCGGCCTGGCGGAAAAGACCGGCCTGATCATTCCCATTGGCGAATGGGTGCTCAACGAGGCCTGCCGGCAGATGCGCCAGTGGCTGGACCGGGGGCACCACGGCTGGCGCATGGCGGTGAACCTGTCTGCCATCCAGTTCTGCCATGCCGGGCTGGTCGAGAGCGTGGCCCGGGCCCTGCAGCAGAACAGCCTGCCGGCCAACTGCCTGACCCTGGAAATTACCGAAACCACCGCCATGCACGACGCCGATGCCAGCCTGACGGTGCTGCAGCGGCTGTCCGACATGGGCGTGGACCTGTCCATCGATGACTTTGGCACCGGCTATTCCAGCCTGATGTACCTCAAGCGCCTGCCGGCCAACGAGCTGAAGATCGACCGCGGTTTCGTGCGCGACCTGGAGCAGGACAGCGACGATGCGGCGATCGTTTCGGCAATCGTGGCGCTGGGCCAGGCGCTGGGCCTGCGCATCGTCGCCGAAGGGGTGGAGACGGACAGGCAGCAGGACTTCCTGACCCGCCTGGGCTGCGATTCGCTGCAAGGCTACCTGCTGGGCCAGCCGGTGCCGGCCGAGCAGTTCATGGGCAAGTTGCAGGCCATGCGCCAGGAAAGTACCGCAGCGGGCTAGACCGCGTCGCGCAAGGTGAAGGCGGGCATGAAGGTATCCATCTCCGCCTCGACGGCCTCGATGATGCGCTCTACATCGGCGGCGGCCATGATCGCCGAGCAGGGGATGCCGGCAATCGCCAGCAGGGTTTCGCCGGTGGCGCGGTCGAACAGCCGCGCGACCATGCTGCGCGGCGCATCCATGCTGGCTTCGAAGCCCAGCGGGTGGAAATGCCAGCGCATCACCTGGCAGGCGTTGGGGAACGTCATCTTGTTCATGCCAGCCTCCTTGTCCGTACCTGGACGTGGTGAGCGGGTGGCCACATCGATGCGGCCGCCGGGAAAGTAACCATAGCACCTGCCACGGAGTATTCTCGGCTGCAAATACGACAAATGTGCTAATGCATGACAGCGGTCACATCCTTGTCATGGAGGGCATTTGGCGCAGGGCCGCAAGGCAAACGTTTTCCCGGCATGTTGTCGGAAGATAACCCGTCAGGTTCTGCCACTTTGATCGACACTACCGCACGATGTTTTCGGACGAGCGGCATTGCCACTTAGCCCACGGGAGGAGGACGAGGTGAATAACCGGGCGAGTAGTTTGCCACCGCACGGGTAGTATCCATGGGATTCCTGATAGCTCCCGTCGTCATCCATGTAAAGGCCGTTTCCCCGGTTGAGGATGCTGCCATGACGAGCGCCATGACCATGAGAAACCCTTCAGAAGGGTGGATTTGTTGAGTGTTTATGGCTTGGCGGCCGATATTCCGTGCTTGCAACACGGCGTGATCCATCACTCGCACCAGTTGTGCAAGATTCATTTCCTGACCTTGGTGCGGTGGGGCCTCGCGATTATCTTGTGGCACTCTTTGGGGGCGATCTTGCGGACGTTGTCCTTGTTGGCGTCGTCGCTCGGCCCTTTGTTGAACCCTGCGAGGGCGTTGGCCATTAAAACCTTGGGATGCGCGGAAGCGATCTTGCGACACGCTATCTGTTCGAGTCTTTGCCATTGGTGGGCGTGGCATTCTGAAACGGCCTGTCGGGTCTGTGAAATTTATAGGGTCATTTTGGCAATAGGCGTAACAGTTTATGCCGCCGTCATGAAAAGGAGAAAAGCTGTCTGGTTGGTAAAAGCACATAAGGGAAGGGCTATAAGCCCTGTGGCCATTTCCCAGCAAATAGCTCTCGGAAACAGGGTCATAGATAAGCCCGGTAAAACCTAACATGTCTTCAAATGTACCCGGTTTACTGACCCCATAAGGTGAATACATCTGGCGGGAGGGGGTTGCAGCCGTCCCCAGGATACTGTTTGCGATATCAGCTTGAATGAGCAAACTTTTCGATCTAGCTGATTTCATGACTGAACCCTTTGATCCTGATGCCACCAAGAATCTGCTGAGGGATCACAGGCTGCAACTAACAGATTTGATAGCTGCATCAGCCAAGCAACCCCGCAGCGATGTTGATGGTAAACCCCAGGATCGCGGTATTGAAAACGAACCCCACCAGCGAATGCGCCAGCACCACCCGCCGCAGGTCCCGCCCGGCGACGCCCACATCGGAGGTTTGCACGGCCATGCTGATGGTGAACGAAAAGTAGTGAAAGTCCCAGTAATCGGGGTTGCGTTCGCCATCGGTGAAGCGCAGCGGCGGTTCGTGGTTTTGTCCGGTATAGAACAGCCGCGCGTAGTGCAGGCTGAAAATGCAGCCGATCAGCAGCCAGGAGCCGGCCACGGTCAGGCCGGTATAGAGGTAGTGCAGGGCCAGCGCCGTGCCTTGCAGGCCACGGCTGGACACCAGTTGCAAGGTGACGGCGGCGAGGCTGGCGATGGCGGCGATGCACACGGTAAGCAGGACCAGGCCGGCGTTTTCGTCTTCGACGCGGGCGATCTTGCGCACCTTTTCCGCATTGGCGCTCAAGCTCAGGTAGAGCACCAGCAGCAGGTATAGCCACACGCCAAGGTTCCAGCCGGCGAGGATGTGCTGAACGCTGTCGCCGGCAGGGATCAGCCAGGCGCCGAGCAGGCCGACCACAGTGGCGATGCTCAGGCGCGGGTGGGTGTGGGTCAGGCGGTGGAAAGCCATGGGGCCTCGTTTTCGGGGGTATGGGTACCACTCTAGACGGTCATTACAGAGACGAGGGACATGCTCGGGTCCATTGTGGGAGCGGGCGAGCCCGCGAAGCAGCCACCGCGGTGGCTGGCAAGTACCCTGTGGGAGCGGCTTTAGCCGCGAACACCGGCGCAGCCGGTGCCATGCACCGCGTTGGATTCTTCGCGGCTAAAGCCGCTCCCACAGGGTATGCGGTGTGCTCACTGATTCTTTGCTGCCGCCCATCGCGCGGCATTGCAACTCTCAGTAAACTGCACGCTCCAACACCAACATCCGTTGAACTCGAGGTTTCTGCATGACGCTCAGTCCTTTGGCAGGCAAGCCGGCTCCGGCCAGCGTGCTGGTCGATATTCCCCGACTGCTCACCGCCTACTACACCGGCCGCCCCGACGCTGCCGTGGCGGCCCAGCGGGTGGCCTTCGGCACCTCGGGGCACCGTGGCACTTCGCTTGAATTGAGCTTCAACGAGTACCACGTCCTGGCCATTACCCAGGCCATCTGCCTGTATCGCCAGGAGAAGGGCATCGATGGCCCGCTGTTCATCGGCGCCGACACCCACGCACTGTCGGCACCGGCTACCGCCAGCGCCCTGGAAGTGCTGGCGGCCAATGGCGTGCAGGTAATGCTGTCCAAGGACGACGAATACACGCCGACGCCGGCTGTTTCCCATGCCATCCTCTGCCATAACCGTGGCCGCCAGCAGGGCCTGGCCGACGGCATCGTCATCACCCCGTCGCACAACCCGCCGCAGAGTGGTGGCTTCAAGTACAACCCGCCCAATGGCGGCCCGGCCGACAGCGACGTGACCAAGTGGATCGAGGCCAAGGCCAACGAACTGCTGGCCGCTGACCTGGCGGGCGTCAAGCGCATGGACCATGCCCAGGCGCTGCAGGCATCCACCACCCAGCGCCACGACTACGTGAGCAACTACGTGGCCGACCTGGAAAACGTCATCGACTTCGACGTCATCCGCAGCGCCAAGCTGCGCCTGGGCGTCGACCCGCTGGGCGGGGCAGGGGTGCGCTACTGGTCGGCAATTGCCGAGCATTACCAGCTGGACCTGGAAGTGGTGAACACCGAGGTCGACCCGACCTTCCGCTTCATGACCGTCGACTGGGACGGCCAGATACGCATGGACCCATCCTCGCCCTATGCCATGCAGGGCCTGATCGGCCTGCGCGAACGCTTCGACGTAGCCTTCGCCTGCGACCCCGACCACGACCGCCATGGCATCGTCACCCCCGATGGCCTGCTGCAGCCGAACAACTACCTGGCCGTGGCCATCGACTACCTGTACCGCCACCGCCCGCAATGGCGCAGCGATGCCGCCGTCGGCAAGACCGTGGTCTCCAGCGGCCTGATCGACCGCGTCACCCAGCGCCTGGGCCGTGAGCTGTACGAAGTGCCGGTGGGCTTCAAGTTTTTCGCCCAGGGCCTGTTCGACGGCACGTTGGGCTTTGGTGGCGAGGAGAGTGCGGGGGCTTCGTTCCTGCGCCGCGATGGCTCGGTCTGGGCCACCGACAAGGACGGGCTGATCCCGGCCTTGCTGGCTGCCGAGATGACTGCCCGCACCGGGCGCAACCCGAGCCAGGCCTACGCCGACCTGACCGAGGCGCTGGGCAAGCCGTTCGCCACCCGTGTCGAAGCCAAGGCCGATGCCCGGCAAAAGGCTTTGCTGAGCAAGCTGGCGCCGGAGCAGGTGAAGTCGACCGAGCTGGCGGGTGAGCCGATCGTGCAGATCCTCAGCCATGCACCGGGCAACGGTCAGGCGATTGGCGGGCTGAAGGTGATGACCGCCAATGGCTGGTTCGCCGCGCGCCCTTCGGGCACCGAGGATATCTACAAGATCTACGCCGAAAGCTTCATCGACGAGGCGCACCTGCAGCGCCTGGTGCAGGAAGCGCAGGTGCTGGTGGATGCGGCGATTGCCTGACAGGTAACAAACCGCTTGGTTCTGCGGCATGGTGTAAATTAGAATTAATCTTATTTACGCCACCGCAGGGCCTTCCCCATGATCGACGCCGCGCCGCCACCGGAGCATAGCCTGCCTGCCCTGTACCGGGAACACCGCGGCTGGCTGGAAACCTGGCTGCGTCGGCGCATGGGCAATGCCTGGGATGCCGCCGACCTCAGCCAGGATACCTTCCTGCGTATCCTGGCCAGCGCCCAGCCGCTGGCAGACATTCGCGAACCGCGTGCCTACCTGCTGACCGTGGGCAAGCGCCTGCTGAGCAACTTCCACCAGCGGCGCAGCCTGGAACAAGCCTACCTCGATGCACTGGCGCAGTTGCCCGAGCAGCATGTGCCCTCGCCAGAGCAGCGTTGGCTGCTGCTGGAAACCCTGCAAGCCCTCGACGAGTTGCTCGACGGCCTCAAGGCGCCGGTACGCAAGGCCTTTCTCTGGAGCCAGCTGGAGGGCCTGGGCTATGCCGAGATCGGCAAGCGCCTGGGCGTTTGCGAGCGCTCGGTCAAACGCTACATGGCGCAGGCCTACGAGCATTGCCTGCTGGCCGAACTGTAATGACCAGCCATTCCCCCGAAACCCGCGAGGCACTGCAGGCCGCTGCGCGCTGGCTGGCGCTGGTGGACTCTGGCGCTGCCAGCGAGGGTGACCTGCAGCGCCTGGAACAATGGCGCACCAGCAGCACCTTGCACGAACACGCCTGGCAAAAGGCACTGCTGTTGCGCCAGCGCTTTTCCGCGCTACCCGGCGCATTGGCCATGGCCACCCTGGACCGCCCGGATAGCGGCCGCCGGGCGCTGCTCAAGCAGGCCCTGGGCGTGGCGGCATTGTTGCCGGCGGCCTGGCTGGCAAGCCGCGAACTGCCGCTGGAGGCCTGGACCGCCGACATGCACACCGCGGTCGGGGAACGCCGGCAAGTGCTGCTGAGCGATGGCACTTTCGTGCAGTTGAACACCGACAGTGCGGTGGATATCGACCTGGGCGCGCGTCGCCTGACATTGCTGCGTGGCGAAGTGGCAGTCAGGTTGCCCGGCAATCTGAGCCTGACGTTGCAGGTGCCCTATGGCCAGGTCGCGCTGGATGCCGGCGAGGTGTGCCTGCGCCTGGTCGATCAGGCTTGCCGGGTATCGGTGCTCAAGGGCACGGCCAACCTGCAGCCGCGGCAAGGCCCGGCACTGTTGCTGCAGGCCGGGCAGCAGGCCAGCCTGCAAGTGGCCGGGGTTGGCCCTGTCACCGGCCTGGACGCCTGGCCGCTGGGCTGGCGCGAAGGGGTACTGCGGCTGGAGGATCGCCCCTTGGGCGAGCTGCTGCACGAGCTGCGCAGGTACCGCCCCGGCGTGCTGCGCTGGGCGCCCGAACTGGAGGCCCTGCGCGTGACCGGTACGTTCCGCCTCGACGACACCGACCGGGTGCTGGCCTTGCTCGCCGCCAGTCTGCCGTTGCAGGTGCACACGCGCACGCGTTACTGGGTGAGCCTGGCCGCGCGGGAAAATCGCGCATGAGGCTGTCCCCTTTTTTTCGCTCACCGGTCATTACCGGTAGGAGCAAATAAAGGGGAGCCTTGTTCAATGCCTGTTGTCATGTCCAGCCGCCTGCGCCCACTGGCGCGTGCGGCACATCCGTTGTTCGCCATGAGCCTGTTGTTGTGTGCACCGGCCTGGGCCGAAGAACCCGCCCGGCGCAGCTATCAGGTGCCGCCTGCAAACCTTGGTGCGGCACTTACCCAGTTTGCCGACCAGGCCGGGGTCAGCCTGTCGCTGGACCCGGCGCTGGTCAACGGCCGGCAGAGCAATGGCCTGTCCGGCAGCTACAGCGTCGACGAAGGCTTCACCCAGCTGCTGCGCGGCAGCGGCCTGCAGCTGCTGCCGGTGGGCGAGGGCGCTTTCACATTGATGCCGGCACCCCAGGCGGGTGGTGCGCTTGAAATCGCCCCGACCAGCATCGTCGGTGGCCTGGCCGCAGGCAACGAAACGCAACCCTATGCCGGTGGCCAAGTGGCCCGTCAGGGTTCACAGGGCCTGCTCGGCACGCGCGATTTCATGGAAACCCCGTTCAGCATCACCAGTTACACCAGCGAACTGGTGAAGAACCAGCAGGCGCGGACCTTGGGCGAACTGATCGCCAGCGACCCATCGGTGCGCGCCACCAACCCGGCGGGTGGGCGCTTCGAGCAGTTCACCATTCGTGGCTTCAGCCTGTTCAACAGCGATGTAGCCTACAACGGCTTGTACGGCATCCTGCCGACCTACTCGATCGACATGGAGATGGCCGACCGGGTCGACATCATCAAAGGCCCCAGCCAGCTGATCAACGGCATTTCGCCGCGAGGCAGTGTCGGCGGCGGCATCAATGTGCAGCCCAAGCGGGCCGGCGACCAGCCGCTCACCGAGTTTACCGGCAGCTATGCCTCGGCCGGCCAGGCAGGCGGTGCGGTGGACGTTGGCCGGCGCTTTGGCGAAGGCAAGCAGTTCGGCGTGCGCTTCAATGGCGTGAAACAGGCGGGCGATACCGAATGGGAGCACCAGCGTGTCGAACGTGAAATGGCGGTGTTGGGCCTGGACTTTCGAGGCGAGCGCCTGCGGCTTTCGGTAGACCTTGGCCATACCGAGCGCGATACCGATGCACCGCAGGAGCGGGTGCTGGTCGGTGCCAATGCCAAGGTGCCGGATGCCAACGACGTACGCCACAACTATGCCCAGGCCTGGAGCAAGGCGCGCACCAACGACACCTTCGGTGCATTGCATGCCGAGTACGATATCAGCGAGTCGCTGCTGGCCTATGGCGCGGTCGGTACGCGCAAGAGCAACCATGACTTCCTGCGCCACAACGTGTCCATCAGCAACGATGCCGGCGACTTCACCGTGCAGCCGCGCGACTTCACCCGGGATGAAACCGTGCGTACCGCCATGGCCGGCGTGCGCAACTGGTTCCATACCGGGCCGGTCAGCCACGAACTGAACCTGGCCGCCACCTACTTCTACATGGACTTCACCAACGGCGGCGCCCGCTATGCCTCGGCGCCCAGTAACCTCTACCACCCGGTGGCCACGCCGACACCGGGCACGCCAACCCGCATCGACCCTGAGGTGTACACGGAAAACCGCTTTTCCGGCGTGGCCCTGGCCGACACCCTGGGCTTCTTCGACGACCGCCTGCTGCTGACCCTGGGCGCGCGCTGGCAGCGGGTGCAGGTGGATGACTGGAGCGACGGTATCAAGGGGGATACCGCCTACGATGAAGAGAAGGTGTCGCCCTCGGGCGGCGTGCTGCTCAAGGTTACCGACCAGCTGTCGTTGTATGCCAACTACATGGAGGGCCTGAGCCAGGGCAAGATCGCGCCGTCGACATCGGTCAACGAGGACCAGATCTTTCCGCCGTTCACCAGCCGCCAGGTCGAGGTGGGGGCCAAGTACGACCTGGGCCAGGTCGCCTTTACCGCCAGTGCCTTCCGCATCCGCCAGCCCGCCTACGAAACCAACCCCACGTCGCGGGTGTTCGGCCCCAATGGCAAGCGCGACAACCGCGGTATCGAACTGAGCGTGTTCGGCGAGCCCGTGCAAGGCGTGCGCGTGCTGGGCGGGGTGATGTACATCGACAGCGAACTGACCGACACCATCGGTGGCGCCTACGATGGCAACCGCGCGCCGGCCACGCCCGAGTACAACGTCAACCTCGGCGCCGAATGGGACGTGCCTGGGGTGAACGGCCTGACCCTGACGGCGCGGGGCATCCACTCGAGCTCGCAGTACCTGGACCAGAACAACAGCAAGCAGATCGAGGGTTGGGAGCGTTACGACCTGGGGGCGCGTTATGCGTTCAAGGTGGATACCACCCAGGTTACGTTGCGCGCCAGTGTCGAGAACGTGCTGGACGACCGCTACTGGAGTTCGGCCGGGGCTTCGGATGACAGCGAGCCGGGGCTGACGCTGTCTACGCCGCGTACCTACCTGCTGTCGGCGACAGTGGGTTTCTAGCCCATTCTAAATGCTGGCGCATTCCCTGTAGGAGCGGCCTTGTGTCGCGAAAGGGCCGCAACGCGGCCCCAGGATTGATGCGCAACAGCTGAAATTGCTGGGGCTGCTTTGCAGCCCTTTCGCGACACAAGGCCGCTCCTACAGGTTGGACCGATCGGTCAGACCGAATCAGGCACCACGGCGATCACATCGATCTCCATCAGCCACTCGGCCTGGGCCAACCCAGCCACCACCAGCCCGGTAGAAATCGGGAACACGCCCTTGAGCCACTTGCCTACCTCCTTGTACACCGGCTCGCGGAAGCGCGGGTCGGTGATGTAGGTGGTGGTCTTGACGATGTGCGACAGGTCCGAGCCGGCTTCTTCGAGCAGTTGCTTGACGTTCTTCATCGCCTGCTCGGCCTGCGCCCGTGGGTCACCCAGGCCCACCAGGTTGCCTTCGAAGTCGGTGCCGACCTGGCCGCGCACGTAGATGGTGTTGCCGGCGCGTACCGCCTGGCACAGGTCGTTGTCCAGGGTCTGGTTGGGGTAGGTGACCTTGGTGTTGAACATGCGGATGCGGGTATGGGTAGGCATCAGTGGGCTCCGAGGGTGCTGACGTTGCTGATCTTGGGTTGTTGCTGCTCATCCGCTGCGCGTTGTTCGCGGTCGCGGTAGGCGGTATAGGTGCGTTGCGTGGCGATGTGGCCGGCGACGTGCTTGGCGTCGTGCCACACGCCCCAGATGAACGAAGAGCCACGGCGCGACAGCCACGGCAGGCCAAGGAAGTACACACCCGGCTCGCGGGCCACGCCGCGTTGGTGCTGGGGCTTGCCGTTGGCGTCGAAGGTGTCTACCTGCAGCCAGCTGAAGTCGACACCGTAACCGGTGGCCCAGATGATGCTGGTGACGCCGGCCTTGGCCAGGTCCAGTTGCTGCAGCGGGTTGCGCATGCACTCAGGGTCGGCCAGGCGTTTGCGGGCTTCGGGTTCTTCCGGCAGGTCCAGGCCGTTGCGTTCGATGTAGGCATCGGCGGCATCCAGCAGGGCCAGGTAGTTTTCGTCGCCGCGGTTGATGTTCTCGACCAGGTTGTCCTGGAAGCGCGCCACGCCGTTCTCGAACGACTGGGTCAGGCCGACCAGGGTCATGCCCTGGTGGGCGAGGGCGCGGAAGTCCACGGTGTGGCCGCCACGGGCGCCACTGACGGCAATGGTCACGTGCTCGCGGCCAGGCTTGGCGATTTCCGCATCCCACTCACCCAGCACGCCCAGCCACCAGCAGAAGTCGCGGTTGCGGTAAGCGCGTGGCGGGCGATCGTGGGCGCCGACCGAGAGGTACACCTGGCGCCCGGCACGCATCAGTTCTTCGGCGATCTGCACGCCCGAGGAACCGGCGCCGACCACCAGCACAGCGCCTTCTGGCAACTGCTCGGGGTTGTAATAGGCAGCGGAATGGATCTGGTGCAGGTTGCTGTCTTTCGGCGCGATGGCCGGGATCACCGGCTTCTGGAACGGGCCGGTGGCGGCGACCACGCGGTTGGCGCGAATCACGCCTTCATTGGTTTCGATGGTAAAACCGGGGCGGTCGCTGTTGCGCAGCACTTTCTTCACTTCGATGCCGGTGCGTACGGGCAGGTTGTACTTGCGTACGTACTGCTCGAAGTAGTCGGCCACCTGGTCCTTGCCGGCGAAGGCGTCGGCGTCGAGGTTGAATTCCAGCCCCGGGAAGCGGTCGTGCCAGACCGGGCCGTTGGCCACCAGCGAGTCCCAGCGGCCGGTGCGCCAGGCCTCGGCGATACGCTTGCGCTCCAGCACCAGGTGCGGCACGCCAAGCTTGCTCAGGTGTTCGCTCATGGCCACGCCGGCCTGGCCGGCGCCGACGACGAGGGTGTCGATTTCGAGGTTGTTCAGTGTCATGTCCGAGCCCTTGTTCAGGCGGTTTTTGTCAGGTCGGTTTGGAGGACCGCCGTTGCCTGGGGCCAGACTAGGGATGCCGTGGAAATGGCGAAAATAGTATTTAGCTGGGGCTTGCCGATAAAACGGCGAAGGCCTTGATTCCTGCCGCCTGCAGCGGTTCCCGCAGCAGCTTTGCCGGGGTTTTTCCGAACGTTTCGTGGTCATAGTTTTTTCCTCTGCAAACCCTCGGAAAAAGGTCGTTTCGCCGGCCGAAAGGTTCAACCCAGAATGCCGTGTATCGCACAGCACAACAGGAACCATGACATGACTTTTTCCATCATCGGTCGTTGCCAGGAAACCGGCCAGGTCGGTATCGCCATCAGCTCTTCGAGCATCGCCGTGGGCGCCCGCTGCCCGTGGGTGCGTGCCGGTGTGGGGGCGGTCGCCACCCAGAACATCACCTTGCCGGCGCTGGGCCCGCAGATTCTCGATGCCCTGGAACAGGGCCAGTTGCCGCCTGCCGCTGCGCTGGACCGGGTGCTGAGCGCCAATGGCTGGAGCGAGTACCGCCAGCTCACGGTGATCGACAGCCATGGCCGGGTGGCGCTGTTCACTGGCAAGGAAGCCTTGGGCACGCACTACGCCCTCGCCGGTGAGCAATGTGCGGCGGCAGGCAACCTGTTGGCCTCGACCCAGGTGATCGAGGCGATGGTGCAGGCCTTTGAACAAGCCGGCGGGCATCTGGCCGACCGCCTGCTGGCGGCCATGCACGCGGCGATGGCCGCAGGCGGCGAGGCGGGGCCTGTGCACTCGGCGGCGTTGAAGATTGCCGGCGAGCTGACCTGGCCGCTGGTGGACCTGCGCGTGGACTGGGCCGAAGCCGACCCGATCGGCGTGCTCGATGGCCTGTGGCAGGCGTATCGGCCGCAGATGCAGGACTACGTCACCCGCGCCCTCAACCCGACTGCCGCGCCAAGCTACGGGGTGCCGGGCGATGAGTGAATTTGCCAGCCGCGCGCTGCTGGCCAGGCTGATCGGCTTTGCCACCGTCAGCCGGGATTCCAACCTCGAACTGATCAGCTTCATCCGCGACTACCTGGCCGAGCTGGGGGTGGAAAGCGAACTGTTCCATAACCCGGAAGGCACCAAGGCCAACCTGTTCTCCACCATCGGCCCCCAGGATGTTGGCGGCGTGGTGCTGTCCGGGCATACCGATGTGGTGCCGGTGGACGGCCAGGCCTGGACAGTCGAGCCGTTTGCCCTGAGTGAGCGCGCCGGGCGCCTGTATGGCCGCGGCACGGCCGACATGAAGGGTTTCATCGCTTCGGTGCTGGCGGCTGTACCGGCGTTTCTCGCCCAGCCGTTGCGCATGCCGGTGCACCTGGCGTTCTCCTACGACGAGGAAGTCGGCTGCCTGGGGGTGCGCTCGATGCTGGCCGCGCTCGAGCAGCGCCCGCACAAGCCACGGCTGTGCCTGATTGGCGAACCCACCGAACTCAAGCCGGTGCTGGGGCACAAGGGCAAGCTGGCGATGCGTTGCCAGGTGCATGGCGCGGCCTGCCACTCGGCGTACGCGCCGTATGGGGTGAATGCCATCGAGTATGCGGCGAAGCTGATCGGCAAGCTGGGTGATATCGGTGATGCCCTGGCGTTGCCGGAGCATCACGACGAGCGCTTCGACCCACCGTTCTCCACTGTGCAGACTGGTGTGATCAAAGGGGGCAGGGCGCTGAACATCGTGCCGGCGGAATGCGAATTCGATTTCGAAGTGCGGGCCTTGCCGGGGTTCGAGGCGCAGGCAGTGGCCGACCAGTTGCAAACCTATGCCGAGGCCGAATTGCTGCCGCGCATGCGCAAGGTCAATGCCGCCAGCGCCATTCGCCTGCAGCCGTTGAGTGCGTATCCGGGGCTGGCCACGCCTGCGGATAGCGAGGCGGCTGGCCTGGTGGCGTTGCTCAGTGGTTCGGATGAGTTCGGTACGGTGGCGTTTGGTACCGAAGGAGGGCTGTTCGACCAGGCGGGCATCCCGACTGTGGTGTGTGGGCCTGGGAGCATGGACCAGGGGCACAAGCCGGATGAGTTCGTCAGCGTCGAGCAGTTGCGGGGGTGTGATGCCATGTTGCTGAGGCTGGTGGATTACCTCAGGCAGGGTTGATTGCGCTGGCTTCTTCGCGGGCACGCCCGCTCCCACAGGATCTCGTCAGTCTCGAGGGCTGTGCAGTACCTGTGGGAGCGGGCGTGCCCGCGAAGGGCTGCAGAGCAGCCCCAATCAAGGTTTCAGAAGGTAGCCTTGACCTGCAGGCCAACCACCAGCGCGTTGTCGATGTCCTTCCCGGAGAACGCGCCCGGCTCGATGATGTACTGCACATCCGGGCGCAGGTTCAGCCACGGCGTGGCCTGGTAGCCATAGCTCAGCTCGACCAGCTGCTCGGCGCTGTCGATATCGGGGAACTGCTGCCCGGCATCGAACGCGGCATCTTCCAGCACGTCGCGGCTACGCGGGTTGGGCACGGCACGGCCATAGCCCAGCGCCACAGTATCCTTCGGGCGGCCAGCGAACGGCTTGTACAGCACCACGCCGGCGCCATACCACTTGGTGAACGGCGAGGCGGCCTTGCTCGACGCCGAGTACTGGCCGAAGGCATGCAGGCTGCGGCCCGGCAAGCTTTGGTCGTTCCACACGGCCTGGTCGACCAGCAGATAGTGGCCGCCACGGCCGGACACTTCCTCGTCGCTGCCGATGCGCTTCACATCGGAGCTGTCGTAGTAGTAGCCCAGTTTGTACTCGCCAGGCAGTTCGCCTTGCAGCTTGTACACCAGCTCTACCGGTACCACGGTGCCGGTGGTGTGCTTGGGGCCCAGGTGCCAGGCTCGGCTGGAGTTGCCGTTGCTTTCCGGGTCGACGTTGAACGCCGCCACACGCAACTGCCAGGACGGCGACAGGTCGTACTTCACCCGTACGCCCAGGTGGGCATTGGGGTAATTGGTCCAGCCACTGCCGCCAGACATGTTAAGCGGGTGGCCGCAGAAGCCGGCGTTCATGAAGTTGCACAGGATGCCACTGTCCAGGCCGCCCAGGTCGTTGCCCATGGCCATGTAGCCGAGCTTGACGTTGAGTGCCGGGGTGAACAGGGTGCGCTCGTAGCTCAGTTCGGTCAGGCGGGTGTACAGGCCGCCGAAGTTTTCCTGGATCGGCAGGCGGTTGCCCACCAGGTCTTCCGAGGCGCTGTTGCCGCGGCGGTCGTTGATGGTCAGCTGGACCTTGCCGCCGTTGTCCAGGCCATACAGTTTCGACAGGTCGAACTGCACGCCCAGTTTCAGGTTTTGCGAGTAGCGCGCCGAGCGGTGCAGGCCACCGTGGGCGTTGTAGGCGGTTTCGCCGCTGTAGTCGCCGGTGAACTTGACGCCGTCTTCTTCCAGCTGGTGACGCAGGCCGCCCCAGTCACCGGTCAGGGTGCTGCGGGTCATCAGGTCGCCGTCGGCCAGGGCGGTGCTGCTGGCCAGGGCCAGCAGCAGGGTGGGGGTGATGCGAATTGCGGATGGCATTGCTGAATCTCAGGTTGTTTTTCAGGGCCTCATCGCCGGCAAGCCAGCTCCCACAGGCCTGCGCTGCCTTTGCAGGTGGCACGATCCTGTGGGAGCTGGCTTGCCGGCGATGAAGGCGACGCGGTCTTACGGCAAGGCGTAAGAAATCACGTAGTCGCCACGGTCAGTCGACTGGCGCGCGCCGCCAGCCGTGATCACCACGTACTGCTTGCCGGTCTTCGGCGAGACGTAGGTCATCGGGCCGCCCTGGCTGCCCACTGGCAGGCGAGCCTTCCAGATTTCGTTGCCGTTGCTGCTGTCGTAGGCGCGCAGGTAGAAGTCCTGGGTGCCGGCGATGAACACCAGGCCACCCTGGGTCGACAGGGTGCCGCCGAGGGTCGGCAGGCCGATCTTGATCGGCAGGTGCATGCGGATGCCAAGCGGGCCGGTGTCCTCGACGGTACCCACCGGTACCTGCCACGCCACCTGGCGGGTCTTCATGTCGATGGCGGTCAGGGTGCCGAATGGCGGCGCCTGGCACGGGATGCCGGCCACCGACAGGAAGCGGTTCTTGTTCACCGCATACGGGGTGCCCTTGAGCGGTACTGCGCCCATGCCGGTGTTCAGCGCTTCGCCACCGGAAGCGGCGCCGCCCTTGTTCTGCGACGGGATCATCTGGATCCACAGGCCCAGGCGCATGTCGTTGACGAAGATGAAACCATGTACCGGGTCGGTGGAAATGCTGCCCCAGTTCATGCCACCCAGCGAACCCGGGAAGCTCAGCGACAGGTCGGTGCCCGGCGCGGTGTACAGGCCGTCGTAGCGCATTTTCTTGAAGTCGATGCGGCACAGCAGCTGGTCGTACGGGGTTGCGCCCCACATGTCCGATTCGGTCAGGGTCTGCGCGCCGATCTGCGGCATGCCCACCGACTTCGGCTGGGTTGGCGAGTACGGCTCGTTGGGGATGTTGCTTGGCTTGACCGGTACTTCGTCGACCTGGGTCAGCGGCTTGCCGGTGGCGCGGTCGAGCACGTAGATCTGCCCGGCCTTGGTGCCGATTACCACTGCAGGCACCGACTGGCCGTCGTCCTTGGTGAAATCGATCAGGCTCGGCTGCATCGGCAGGTCGAAGTCCCACAGGTCGTTGTGCACGGTCTGGAACACCCACTTCTGGTTGCCGGTGGAGGCGTCCAGGGCCAGCACCGAAGCGCCATAGGTGTGGTCCAGCTTGCTGCGTTCGACACCGTAGATGTCGGTGGACGACGAGCCCATCGGCAGGAACACGGTATTCATCGCCGGGTCGTAGGACATCGGGGCCCAGCTGTTGGGGGTGCTGCGCACATAGGTGCTGTCGCCCTGCGGCGCCTGGCGATCTTCCGGGTTGCCGGGGTCGAAGGCCCAGCGCATTTCACCCGTGATCACGTCGAAACCACGGATCACGCCACCAGGCATGTCGGTCTGGACGTTGTCGGCGACGCGGCCGCCGACCACCACGGTGGTACCGGCCATCAGTGGGGCCGAGGACAGCTGGTAGTAGGAGTCCGGCACATCGCCCAGGCCGGCCTTGAGGTCGACCTGGCCGTTGTTGCCGAAGCCCTGGCAGAACTCGCCGGTGTCGGCGTCGACGGCAATCAGGCGGCCATCGATGGTGTTGGTCAGCAGGCGACGCTGGCAGTTGGCACCGGCCGGTACGCTGGCCGCAGTGATTGGCGAGCTGTTCGGCTGGGTCGGCTGGGCGATGGCGGCAGTGGCGTCGAAGTAGGCCATGCCACGGCAACGCTGCCAGACCTTGGACTGGGCGTTGATCGCGTTCTTCCACAGCTCTTTGCCGGTGTCGGCATCGAGGGCGATCAGGTTGTTGTGCGGGGTGCAGATGAACACCTTGTTGCCGACCTGCAGCGGGGTCAGCTGGTCTTCGGCACCGTTGCCGTCGCTGAGCGCCACGTCACCGGTGTGGTAGGTCCAGGCCACTTTCAGCTTGTTGACGTTGTCGCGGTTGATCTGGTCCAGCGCGGCGAAGCGGCTGCCACCTTCGGTGTTGCCGTAGTGGGCCCAGTCCTTCTGCGCCTTGTCGGCCTCGACCGGGGTCATGCCCGGGCCTTTGCCGGTGGGGGCGACGCTTGGGTGGGCGACGAACATGTTGCCGGCGGCGATCACCAGCAGCACGGCCATCACCCCGGCAACGCCATAGGCACCGCGGCCGGCGCTGGTGCCATTGGCACGGGCCAGCAGCGGGTAGACCAGCGCCACCACCATGCCGATTGCGCCGAACATGAACAGGCGCGAGAACAGCGGCCAGAACACCAGGCCAGCGTCGATCAGCGCCCAGATGGCAGTGCCGACCAGGAACGCCGCGTACAGCCAGGCGCCAGCCGGTTTGCGGCGAGCGATGAGGACGCCGGCGATGGCCATGGCCAGGCCGCCGATCAGGAAGTACCAGGAACCGCCCAGGCCGGCCAGCTTGACGCCGCCCGCAGCCAGGAGGAGGCCGAGCAGGGCGATGATCACGCCCAGGCCGATCAGGATGATGTTTGTGGCGCCAGAGGCGCGCGGTGTTTCTTTCATGCCAGGGATCTCAGCAGGTGGAATGCGCGCAGTGTAATCTCTTAGCTTGCTAATTAACAAGTTGGTACATAATTTTGTGGGGCGGATTGTCGCAGGGCTGAACTCTGCAAGGTGTGGCTAAAAGTCTAGATCATGCGTTTAAAATTGCAGTAAACAGGGTGTTCATGTCGGCTGGGTAACCCGCGTTCGATTTTCGATTACCGGATTCACGCCGGCCACGGAGTGCCGCTGCTGTAGAACACCGCGAGCCAGATGGTGGCGGTGCCGGGGGCGGTCCATTCCACGCGGTGGCGGTAATGCGGCGGGATATCCAGGCAATCGCCCGGCGCCAGCAGGCGGGTGTGGCTCTCGTGCTCGAAGCGCAGGCCGGCGGCGCCACTGAGCAGCACGATCCATTCCCCTTCGGCCTGGTCGTACCAGAAACCGGGCGGGCTGGCCTGGCCGCTGGAGACGATACGTTCCACGCGCACGCCCGGGCGGCTGAGCAGTTGGTCGACCCATTCGGCGCTGGTGGGGTCGCAAGGGGGCAGGGCGGTCAGCAGGTTGGTCGGGATCATGGAAAACCTCGTTTGGAAGGGGGTGGTTCCACTATGGACGCAATTGCCGTGCGCCGCGCTTCTTGACCGGCCCGGCTGTTTGTAAGACCTTTCCGGGATTTGGAAGACGGGCAACAAATGGACAAACTCCTGGCGATGAAGATGTTCGTGGCCACCGTCGATGCCCAGGGCTTTTCTGCCGCCGCACGCCGGCTCGGGCTGGCGACATCGTCGGTGACGCGCCTGGTCGATGCCCTGGAAGCGGCGTTGGGCGCCACCTTGCTCAACCGCTCCACGCGCCAGGTCAGCCTGACCGAGGCCGGCGCCCGTTATTACGAGCGCGCGCGGGGTATTTTCGAGGCCCTGGACGAGGCCGATGCCAGTGTCGCCGACCGGGGCGAGGAGCCTGTCGGTGTGCTGCGCCTGTGCTTGCCGGTGGAGTTCGGCAGGCGGGTCATCGCCCCGCACCTGGGGCCGTTTTTGGCGCAACATCCGGCTCTGGAGCTGGACATCGACCTCAGCGACCGCCTGGATGACCTGCTTGACGGGCGCTATGACCTGTCGATTCGCCTGGGCGACCCCTCGCCCAATGACGAGCTGGTATGCCGCCAGCTGGGTCGCTTCCAGCGTTGGCTGGTGGCCAGCCCGGGCTACCTGGCCGGGCGCGACGCGCTGGAGCATCCGCGGCAATTGCTCGAGCACGCCTGCCTGCGCTTTCGCTACGGGCAGAAAGGGCGCCCCTGGCGCCTGGCCCGTGGGCAGGACAGTCTGGAACTGGACGTGAGCGGGCCGTTGCGCAGCGCCAATGCCGACATGTTGCGCGAAACCGCACTGGCGGGCAGCGGTATCGCGCTGTTGGCCGACTGGCTGGTGCAAGAGGATGTGGCGGCCGGGCGCCTGCAACGGCTGTTCCCCGATTGGCAAGCCAGCCCCGGCGCGGCCAATGACAGCATCAACGCCCTGTACCTGCCCAACCATCGTGGTTCGCGGCGGGTGAATGCCTTTATCGACTTTTGCGAAAACCTGCTGCAGCGCAGCACCTAGTGTTGCGCAGTGCGCAAAGCCCTGTTGCGCCAGCGCTGGATTCTCGCCAGGAGTGCGTCTGGGTAAGGTGGCCGGCATATTCCAGCCATTGCCGAGGACACTCGCATGAATCCCTCTCTTGCCGCCGCGCAGCCTGCAGCCACCGGCCTCAGCCGGGCCCTGGTCGCCCTGCTGGCGTTCTGCTGCGGCGCGATCGTCGCCAATATCTACTATGCCCAGCCCATCGTCGGCCTGATCGCCCCGGACCTGG
Source organism: Pseudomonas sp. B14(2017) (assembly GCF_002113255.1). Lineage (NCBI taxonomy): Bacteria > Pseudomonadati > Pseudomonadota > Gammaproteobacteria > Pseudomonadales > Pseudomonadaceae > Pseudomonas > Pseudomonas sp. B14(2017). Next base: position 67,770 of record NZ_NEJY01000016.1, on the reverse strand, counting down.
GGCTGTCCACCGAGCATGCCAGCCTGATCGTTTCGCTCACGCAGCTGGGCTATGCCTTGGGCCTGCTGTTGCTGGTACCGCTGGCCGACCTGTTGGAAAACCGCCGCTTGATGGTGGCTACCGCCGTGCTGGCCTGCGTCAGCCTGCTGCTGGCGGGCACCAGCAGCAGCGGCCAGGGCCAGCTGTTCCTCGGCTATGCACTGCTGATCGGTTTCAGTTCCGTGGCGGTGCAGATGCTCATCCCGCTGGCGGCGCACCTGGCGCCGGAGCAGCAGCGTGGGCGGGTGGTCGGCAACATCATGGGCGGCCTGCTGCTGGGTATCCTGCTGGCGCGGCCGTTGTCCAGCCTGGTGGCCGACTACTTCGGCTGGCGTGCGGTGTTCATTGGCGCTGCCGGGGTGATGCTGGCGATCATCCTGCTGCTGGCCCTGACCTTGCCGCGGCGGGTGCCCGAGCACAAGGCCAGCTATGCCGGCCTGATGCTGTCGCTGCTCACGCTGCTGCGCCGTTATCCCTTGCTGCGCCAGCGCTCGCTGTACCAGGCGCTGATGTTCGCGGCGTTCAGCCTTTACTGGACGGCGGTGCCGATGGCCCTGGCAACCGAGCATGGTCTGTCGCAGAGCCAGATCGCGGTATTCGCCCTGGTGGGCGCGGTGGGCGCCGTTGCCGCACCCCTGGCCGGCCGCCTGGCCGATGCCGGGCATGCCCGGGCCGGTTCACTGTTGGCGTTGTTGCTGGCACCGGCGGCACTGTTGCTGGGGCTGACGGTGCCGGGCTACAGCGTGATCGGCCTGGGCCTGACCGGCGTGCTGCTGGATTTTGCGGTGCAGATGAACATGGTCATCGGCCAGCGTGAAGTGTACGCGCTGGACCCGGCCAGCCGCGGGCGGCTGAACGCGGTGTACATGACCAGCATCTTCCTCGGTGGGGCGCTGGGTTCGGCGGTGGCCAGTGCGGTGTTCAGCCAGTTTGGCTGGCAGGGTGTGGCGCTGGTGGGGGCGGGGTTGCCGGGTGTGGCCTTGCTCATCTTCCTGACCAAAGCACGCCGGGGTTGAATGCTAGCGCGGTCACCTGTGGGAGCGGCCTTGTGTCGCGAAAGGGCCGCAAAGCGGCCCCGGCAATTCTGAAGTGATGCGTAGATCGTGGGGGCGCTTCGCACCCCTTTCGCGACGCAAGGCCGCTCCCACAAAAAGAACGGCACACGCCTGTATCAGACGCTACCGCCCAAGCGGCAACGCCACACCAATCAAGGCAAACAGGCTGCCGCAGCATCGGTTGAAGCCTTTGCCGCCCTTGGCCAGCCATGGCCGGATGCGAAACGCCAGGCGTGCCAACAGGTATTCGACCAGGAACTCGACGCTGGCAAAGGTTGCCGCCATCACCACGAACTGCAGCAGCAACCCACGCTGCGGGTCGATGAACTGAGGCAGGAAAGCACCGTAGAACAGCAGCACCTTGGGGTTGGCCATGGCCGACAGCAGGCCTTGGCGGAACAGGCCGGTATTGCCCAGCCGCGCGCTTTGCGCGGTCAGTTCCAGCTGCAGACCCGGGCTGCGCCACAGCTGGATACCCAGCCAGATCAGATAGGCGCCACCCACCCACTTGAGCACGCTCAGCACCGAGGCCGAGGCCTGCAGCAATGCGCTGAGGCCAAACATGGCCAGGGCGATCAGGGCGCTGAAGCCAAACACCCCGCCGACGATGGTGAACAACGTCCGGCGTGCGCCATACAGGGCGCCGTGGGTCAGGGCCAGCAGGCTGTTGGGGCCCGGGGTCAGCGACAGGCCGATGCTGGCCAGCAGGTAGATGAGCCAGGTGTCGAGTGCCATGGTGGGGAATGCCTTGTTGATGGGGAGGGCGTCAGTCTATGGCGCCGACCTTGGCCGGCAAGGGTATGATCCGGACATTGAATGGTCGTTTCTGGACGCGATGCCAATGCTGCCCGATATCCGCTTGCTGATCTTGCCGTTACCGGATTTTGCCCTGCTGCCGTTCGGCGCCTTTCTCGACAAGTTGCGGTTCAGCGCCGACGACGAGGACTACAGCCAGCAGCGCTACTGCAGCTGGACCGTGGCAGGGCTGACCCTCGACCCGGTGCCGTCGAGCAGCGGCGCTGTGGTGCAGGTCGAGGCCGTCGCTGGCCAGCTCGAGCTGGCCAGTTTCGACTACCTGGTGGTGTTCGGCGGGCGCAACGCCATGGCCACTGCCGCGCTGGCGCCTCGCTACCGGGCCTTGCTCAGGCAGGCCGGCAAGGCTGGCGTCAAGCTGGTGGGGGTCGACAACGGTGCTTTCCTGTTGGCCGCCTGCGGGTTGCTGCAGGGGCACAAGGTAGTGGTGCACTGGCGCCACGAAGCCGAATTCCGTGCGGCCTTCCCGCATTTGCAGGTACTGAGTGAGCAGCTGTATTGCATCGACGGTAGCCGCATCACCTGCGCCGGCGGCACCGCGGCCATCGACCTGGCCGTCGCGCTGTTGTCACGCGCCTGCGGGCGGGCCCGGGCGCTCAAGGGCCTGGCCGACATGCTGGTGGATGAAACCCGCGATAGCCGCCATGCCTTGCGCTCGCTGGAGCTGGGGGCGGGGCAGGGGCGGCAGGTGCAGCGAGCGCAGGCGTTGATGCGTCATCACCTGGGGACGCCGTTGACGGTGGAGCAGTTGGCGGCGGAGCTGGGCATCAGCCGGCGCCAGCTGGACCGGCAGTTTCACGCCAGCCACGGCATGAGCGCCAAGGCCTGGTGGCTGGAGATGCGCCTGCAACAGGCGCGCTGGCGCTTGCTCAATTCCAGCCACAGCCTGGCGCAGATTGCCGATGAAGTGGGCCTGGGCGATGCCAGTTACCTGGGCAAGTGCGTGCGGCGACGGTTTGGTTGCACGGCCCTTGAACTGCGCTGTTACGTAGAGAACTGAATTCACAAGCGGTCCACGTACCCTGTGGGAGCGGGTTTACCCGCGAAGAAGCCACCGCGGTGCATGGCACCGGCTGCGCCGGTGTTCGCGGCTAAAGCCGCTCCCACAGGGTCCCTGCTGATTCAATCAGTCATGTGCAGCCCTGTGAGAGCGGGCCTACTGCGGCGTCCCGAACAACCCCGTCCAGTAAATCCCCGCGTCACTCTTCGGATCCACTGCATACGCAGCGCCCAGCTCGCGGAAGTCCGGGTTCATCAGCGTCGCGCAATGCCCCGGGCTATCTAGCCAGCCATCGACCACCTTGCGCGCGGTGTCACGCCCGGCGGCGATGTTTTCGCCGATCTGCTGGTACAGGTAGCCGGCCAGCTCTGCCCGGTCACCGGGGGTGCGGCCATCCTTGTCGATGTGGTCGAAGAAGTTCTGGTTGGCCATGGCCCGGGTGTGGTTGGCGGCAACCCCGGCCAGCACCGTGCTCCAGCTCAGCGCTGGGGCGGCGGCGAAGGGCTGGCCACCGCATTGGCGCGGCACCTTGCGCGCGGCGTTGATCTCCTGCAGCACCTTCTGCCCCTCGGCCTGCCAGTCGCCCAGGCGGCCACTGAGCAGCGGCCGGGCCAGCACGATGCGCCAGTCGCGGCCTTCCTGGCTGACGCCGATATCGACGAACTGCGGGTCGAGCACCACCTGGCAGAAGCTCTCTTCGATGGCATGCATGGCAGCGCGCGCATCACGCGGCCCCGACAGGCTGATGGCCTGCACATTGACCATCGGGTAGGCGGCGCGGGTCATGGCCTGCTGCAGGTCGCGGGTACCCTCTGGCGACAGCGCCAGGCGGGTATCGCTGTTGAGCGGCGGCAGCTCCAACGACGCTTCGCCACCGCAGGGCTGGGCCTTGCTGCGGTAGACATTGATCGAATCGATCAGTTGCGCCTCTTCGCCGGTGGCAGCCAGTGCCCCGGCCGAAACGACCAGGCCCAGCGACAAGGCGGCAACGGATGACAGGACGCGCATGTGGATCTCCCTATGACTGGCAGCGTCGTGGTTTGCGCTGCTCATCCTACACAAGCCCGGGGCTTTTGGCCCGGGATCGTGCAAAGCAATGAAAACGCCGGCATTCGTTGGCGGCAAAAGAGGGAGTAGACCACTGATCATCGGAAAAGTGCGAACAGTTGGTAATCATTCTTATCGAACCACAGCTGTCAGCCCATTGGCCGGCGCCCGGCGGGTATCAGCGCGCCACCGCCTGGTTCGGTTTGTAGAACAGAAAATGCCGGGTCTGCGCCGTCCGGCGGTAGGCTTTGGCCCAGTCCGGGCGCACATTGCGGTCATGGAAGTACAAGGCACCCCCGGTGCGGTCTTTCAACTGCTGGTTGAGCGCCTTGCGCGCGATTTCCTTGGCAATGCCGTAGCGTTGCGCTTCTTCGACCTGGTCCGGGCGCCCGTCGCACCACCAGGAGAACTGGCAGGCCTTGCTTTCCACACCCTGCTTGACCACGCCGCAGATGGTATCCGGGAAGCCATCGTGGCCCAGGCGGTTGAGCACGACGTTGGCCACGGCGGCCATGTCTTCGGCGTCGGCACCCTTGGCCTCCCAGTAGATGGTGCGGGCCAGGCAGGTGATGCTGTCATCCAGCGGCGCCTGGCCGGCCGGGTCCACTGCCTGCGCTTCGCCCGGTGTGAGGGTTTCGGCCTTTTTCGGGGGTGGTGTGTCATTCACCACTTTTTCCTCGAGCACCTCGGCCTTGTCCTCGGCGACGGCAGCCTTGGCCGTGTCGGCCGCGTGCAAGGGGCCTGCGAGCAGGGCCGAAACCAGGCCGATCACCATCCACGAAAGGCGCATGATGCAAGCTCCCGAACTGTGGGCTGGTTCACAGTCTAGCCAAGCGCGAGCATCAGCACCAAAGGCAGGGTGGCGGCGGCCAACACGGTCTGCAGGGCGATGATGGTGGCCATCAGCGGTGCGTTACCGCCCATTTGCCGGGCCATCACATAGGAAGATGACGCGGTCGGCAGTGCCTGGAACAGCACCGCCACCACCGCTGCCTGGCCACCCAGGCCAAGCAGGCGGCACAAGCCCCAGGTGGTCAGCGGCATGACCAGGAACTTGAATGCCGACGCCGCCATCAGCGGGCGCACCTGCTGGCCCAGGCGGGCACCACCCAGGGCTGCGCCGACGCACAGCAGGCCCAGCGGCAGGGCGGCCTGGCCCAGGGCCTTGACCGTGGGTTCGATACCCGCTGGCAGGCCCAGCCCACTGGCGCGCAGCAGCAACCCGCCGGCGCAACCGACGATCAAGGGGTTGGCGAAGATGGCCCGCAGCACTGTGGCCGGTGAGCTATGGCGTGCGCTGAAGCGGGCGAACACCAGCACGCAAAGCAGGTTCACCAGCGGCACGATGGCGGCGTTGGCCACCGCCGCCAGGGCGATGCCGGCGCTGCCGTAGATACCCGCTGCAAGGGTGGCGCCGATGTAGTTGTTGAAGCGGATGCCGCCCTGGAACACCGAGGTGAAGTCGGCACCGTCGTGGTTGATTGCGCCCTGGTACAGCACCAGCAGCACGGCCCCGGCCAGGGTCGAGAGCATCAGCACGCCGACCATGCCCAGCACCGGCACGCCATCGAGGTTGGCGGTGGCCAGGCCATGGAGGAACAGCGACGGCAGCAGTACGTAATAGCTCAGGCGCTCGGCGCCGGGCCAGAAGGTATCGGCGAGGAAGCCGCGCAGGCGCAGGAAAGTGCCCAGGGCAATCAGCAGGATGATCGGCAGCAGGGTAGTCAGCAGCAGGTGGAGCATGATCGACGTTCCGTGGTCGGGTACGGGGCACAGACTACTGGTGCGGATCGATCTGTAAAAACGTTGTTTTCTGCACTGACCATTGAGGAAAAATGCATGGTTGCTCTGGGGGCGCTGTGCGCCCCTTTCGCGACGCAAGGCCGCTCCCACAGGTTTGCCACTGCCTTCAAATGCAACGCGTTCGCTGTGGGAGCGGCCTTGTGTCGCGAAAGGGGCGCGCAGCGGCCCCGGCAATCTCAAGCCTCCAGCGCAGTCTTCAGCACCGCACTCAAATGCCGCCGCTGGCTCTTCTCATGCTCCAGCAACACCACCCGCCGGGTCAGCTGCGGGTCGCCAAACGGCAGGCAGGTGGCCGGTGGCAAGCGTTGCAGGTCGTCATCGGCCATGGGGATGATTGCCACGCCCAGGCCCATCACCGCCATGCGCGCCAGTGCTTCCTGGCTGTCCAGCTCCATCTGCTCGCTCACCTGCAGATGCTGGCGGCGCAGCTCCTGCTCGATCTGCCGCCCGGCCCAGGCTCGCTTGTCGAAGCGCAGGAACGGCTGGCTGGCCAGCAACTGCGGCACGCTTAGCCCGGCCAGGTCGGGGCTGGCGATGGCCCAGAAGCGGTCTTCGAACAACGGCGTGAAGTCCAGGCTTTGCGGGTAGGGGCTGACCGGCTCGGTGGTGATCGCCGCATCGAGCTCGCCGTCTTCCACCCGCCGTGCCAGTTCGGCCGACATGCCGGAGGCCACGCTGACATGCAGCTGCGGATGGTGCGCCTTGATCCACACCAGCGCCTTGGGCAGGCGCCGCGCCAGCACCGTGTGGATCGCCCCCAGGCGCAGGCGGCCGCGCAGGCTCGGGCCGCTGGCCAGGGCGTCGGCCAGTTCGTCATAGCTAGCCAGGATGCTCTCGGCGCGGGCCACCGCCAACTGGCCGGCTTCGGTCAGCGACACCTGCCTGCGGCTGCGGTCGAACAAGGTCACCTGCAGTTCGTCTTCGAGGGTCTTGATATGCAGGCTCACTGCCGAAGGGGTGAGGCTGAGCAGGTCGGCGGCACGGGCGAAGGTGCCGTGGCGGGCGATGGTCACCAGGGTGCGCAAGGCTTTGAGGGACATGCGGGTGAGGTCCGGTTTCAAGCTGACAGAGCTGCATTGTCAGGCCCGGCCCTATCGCCGGCAAGCCAGCTCCCACAGGGTGCCGCAATGGCCAACGCCGGTGGAGTACCTGTGGGAGCTGGCTTGCCGGCGATAGGGCCGGGGCAGGCAGCACTGCTCAACGCCCACCACGCCCATAAGCCTGGCTGATCCGGTCGATCACCATGGCCAGGGCGACGATCGCCAGCCCGGCCTCGACGCCTTGGCCGACATTCAAGGTCTGGATCCCCGACAGCACGTCCTCGCCCAGCCCGCGGGCGCCAATCATCGAAGCCACCACCACCATCGACAGGGCCATCATCACCGACTGGTTGAGCCCGGCCATGATGCTCGGCAGCGCCAGCGGCAGGGCGATGCGCCGCAACCGCTGCCAGCGGCTGGCCCCCAGGCCATGGGCGGCTTGCAGCAGCGAAGGGTCGATCTGGCTCAGGCCCAGTTCGGTCAGCCGCACCAGCGGTGGCAGGGCATAGATCAGCGTGGCGAACACGGCGGGCACCTTGCCCAGGCCGAACAGCATCAGCACCGGGATCAGGTAAACGAAGGCCGGCAAGGTCTGCATCACATCCAGTACCGGCAACAGCAACCGCTTTGCCAGCGGCCGGGCAGCCAGCAGGATGCCCAGCGGCACGCCCACCAGCACGCAGAGGCCGGTACTGACCAGCACCAACGCCATGGTCTGCAGCAGTTTGTCCCACAACCCGAGCATGCCGATCAGGGCCAGCAGCGCCACCAGTACTGCGCTGCGCAGCACGCTGCGGCTGGCATGCCAGGCCAGCAGGCCGATCAGCAACAGCAGCAGCCACCACGGCATCAGGCGCAGCAGGGTTTCCAGGCCGACCAGCAGTTGCAGCAACTGGTCCGAGACGCTGCGCAGGTGATCGCCGTAATGCAGCACCAGCCAGTCGACCAGCCGGTTGACGCTGTCGGCAAAGGAGAATTGCAGGGCTTCGGGGAAGCCGCCGCTCACAGGCTGCCCTCGACTTTGCTGGCAATGTCCGCAGGCAACCAGGCTTTCCACACCTCGCGGTTATCGCGCAGGAAGGTGAGGGCAGCGTCGCGGGGCGGCGTGCGCTTTTCGCTCATGTCGGCCAGTGCGCTGTTCAGTCGGTCGATGGGCAGGTCGACCCGCTCGAACACGCTCACCAGCTCTGGGTAGCCCTCGCGAAAGGCCTTGGATACGCCAACCGACAACTTGGCCGGCAGCGAGCTGCTGCCCTTGGGCTCGGGGTTGCCGGCATCGGTGAGGGTGGCCCAGGCCTGGGCATCGAACGGCGGCTCTTGCAGGCGTATGAGCTTGTAACGCCCCATCAAAGGGGTCGGGTTCCAGTAGTAGAACAGCACCGGCTGGCCACGGCGGATGGCTGAGCCGATTTCGGCATCCATTGCAGCCCCGGAGCCACTGCGGAAGTTGGTATAGAGATCATTCAGCCCGTAGGCCTTGAGTTTCTGGCTGTTGACGGTTTCGGATGTCCAGCCGCTGGGGCTATTCAGAAAACGCCCTTTGCCGGGTGACTCGGGGTCGCGGAACACCTGCGGGTAACGCTTGAGGTCCTCGACGCTGCGCAATTCCGGCGCCACGGGTTTCAGCTTGCGTGCCGCATCGCCCTCGATCACGTAGGCCGGCACCCACCAGCCTTCTTCGGCGTTCTTGACCGTGTCGCCCAAGGCGAACACCTGGCCGGCCTGTTCTGCCTTGACCCAGGCAGGGCTGCGCCCGGCCCATTCCTCGGCGATTACCTGCAGGTCGTTGCGCGCCAGGGCCACCTCCATGCTGACGGTGCTGCCGGGCAGGGTGTCGGTGGTGTAGCCGTAGCCACGCTCCACGATCAGCCGCAGGATCTCGGTGGTGAGGGCACCGCTTTCCCAGCCGATGGCACCAAAGCGGATGGGCGTGGTGCGTTCTGCCGAGGCGGCGCTGTCGGTGCTGGCCAGGCCGACGGCGAGCAGCAGGCCGGCCAGCAACGTCGGAATCTTTTTCATGGGGCCTCTTGGAGTGGCGCTACTGAGTTGCCGCAAGTGTAGACGACCGGCTCCAGGCCCGGCAGGAAGGCCGCTGCACGCGATTGGCAGCGGCCTGCAAGTGACTCAGACGCGGAACTGGTCCATCAGCGCCTGTTGCTGGTTGGCCAGGCTGTTCAGCGACTGGCTTACGCGCGCCGACTCGTTGGCCTGCCCCGACAGCGATTCGGTGACATCACGGATGGTTGCCACGTTGCTGTTGATTTCCTCGGCCACTGCGCTCTGCTCCTCGGCGGCCGAGGCGATCTGCAGGTTCATGTCGGTGATCACCGTCACTGCCTGGCCGATGCGCTGCAGCGCGGTGACGGCCTGGCCAACCTGCTGCACGCCGCCCTGGGCCTGGCGGTGGCTGTTGTCCATGGCCCCGACCACTTCGCGGGTGCCGTTCTGCAAAGCCTCGATCACCTGGCGGGTTTCCTCCACCGATTCCTGGGTACGCTGGGCCAGGTTGCGCACCTCGTCCGCGACCACGGCAAAGCCACGGCCGGCTTCACCGGCACGGGCCGCCTCGATGGCGGCATTGAGCGCCAGCAGGTTGGTCTGCTCGGCGATCGAGCGGATCACTTCCAGCACCGAACCGATCTTCTCGCTGTTCTGCGCCAGGCCCTCCACCTCGGCCATGGCGTTGCTCATGTCGGCGGCCAGGGCATCGATGCTGTGGGTGGTGCGGTCGATCACCGCCAGGCCTTCGCGGGTGGCCTGGTCGGCGTCGCGGGCGGCCTGCGCGGCCTGGGCGGCGCTGCGGGCGACGTCCTGGGCGGTGGCACTCATCTCGTGCGAGGCAGTGGCCACCTGGTCGACCTGGCGGTACTGCTGCTCCATGCCGGCGCTGGTCTGGGTGGCAATTGCCGAAGACTGGTCAGCGGTACCGCGGGCGGCCTGCACCGAGCGTTTGACCTCGGCGATGGTCGGCTGCAGCTTGTCGAGGAAGCGGTTGAACCAGCCGGCCAGTTCGCCCAGTTCATCCTGCTTCTGGTAGGTCAGGCGGCGGGTCAGGTCACCTTCGCCGCTGGCGATGTCCTTGAGCATGCTTGCCACGCCGAGGATCGGCCGGGTAACGCCGCGGGCCATCAGCCACACCATCAGCAGGCCGGCAATCGCCGCCGCCAGGCCCAGGCCAAGTTCCAGCAGGGTGCCGCTGGTGTTCAGCGCGTCCAGTTCCTGTTTCAGCGCTTCGGCCGGCCCGGTCAGAGCGTTTTCCGGCACATCCAGCAGCACGCCCCAGGGCTGGGCATCCGGAATCGGCCGGAACGCGGCCAGCACTTTCAGGCGCTGCTGGTCGTGCACGATGGTCATCTTGCCGTCAGCCAGCTTGCGCACCAGTTCGGCACCCTTGGCGGTGTCGACCTGGTCGAAGCGCTGGGCCAGCTTGCTGGCGTCGGCGCTGTAGCCGGCCAGCAGGCCGACCGGGCTGAGGATGCCGACCGTGGTGCGGCCTTCGTACAGGCTGCGGCTGGCCTCCTGGCTCAGGGCCTGCAGGCTGTTGAGGTTGATGTCGATGGACAGGGTGGCGATCACCTTGCCGTCGACTGCCAGCGGGAAGACGATGCTGGTCATCAGCACCTGCTGGCCATCGATGTCGTAGAAGTAGGGCTCCACCACGCACACCTTGCCGGATGTGCGCGGGCACACCCACCAGGTATTGGCTGGCTGGCCGCTGGGGCCGATCTCGGTGTTGGCCATGTCATGCTCGGGCAGGGCCATGGCCGTCAGCTGGCCGACACGCGGCTGCGACCAGTACAGGGCGAAGCGCCCGGTTTCGTTGCTGCCCAGTTCCGCCTTGCCGGCGAACAGGCTGTCCTTGTTGTCCAGGGCGTTGGGCTCGAACACCAGCGACAGGCCGAGCAGATCAGGGTTGGCCTGCAGGGCGGCGCGCACCTGGCGGGTCATGTCCTCGCGCAGGTCGAAGGCATCGAGAAAGCGCTTTTCCGCCTGCTCGCGCAGGAACAGCACCTGGCGGGCGAAACCGGCGCCGTACTGGTAGGCGTCCATGAACTGGCGGCGGATGTTCAGCGCCTGCACCTCGCCCTGCGACTCGATGCGCGACTGCGCCGACTCGGTCAGCATCTGCATGCTGCTGGCCTTGACCAGGTCCGAGCTGTGGTCCATGCGGTACAGCGACAGGCCGACGAGCAGGGTGACGATGCCGGCCAGGCAGAGACCGGCGAGCAGGGTGATCTTCCACTGGATGGAAAGTTGTCGCAAAGGCATGGGGGTGGGTCCCTTGTAATAAGAGTGTGGCTGACGAATGTGTCGGCTGGCGCGGGCTTTTCTTTATTCAAACGTTCAATTTAATCCGCAGGCCGCGCGAGGCGTTGGTAATCCCCCGCAACATGGCGCTTTTGACATCTGCTGCCCACTGCTTCAGAGTGCGCGCTTTTTTTCTGTCGCAATGAGGTAAGCCAACCATGAATGCAGTGATCGCCGCGGTCGGCATCATGCTGATACTCAGCCTGTCCCGCGTGCACGTGGTCATCGCCCTGATCATCGGGGCCCTGGCCGGTGGGCTGGTGGGCGGCCTGGGTATCGAGGGTACGCTCAAGGCCTTCAACGGCGGCCTCGGCGGCGGGGCCACGGTGGCCCTGTCCTATGCACTGTTGGGCGCCTTTGCCGTGGCCATCGCCAAGTCCGGCCTGGCCCATGCCCTGGCCGACCGCGCCCTGGCCATGATCGACCGCCAGGGCCATGCCAATGGCGGCAAGGTCAAATGGTTGCTGGTCGGCCTGATGCTGGTGGTGGCGGTGTCGTCGCAGAACATCCTGCCTATCCACATCGCCTTCATCCCCTTGCTGGTGCCACCGCTGCTGTACGTGCTGACCCGCCTGCGCATCGACCGCCGGCTGATCGCCTGCGTGATCACCTTCGGCCTGATCACCCCGTACATGTTCCTGCCGGTGGGCTTTGGCAACATCTTCCTCAACGAAATCCTGCTGGCCAACGTTGCCCGCGCGGGTGTCGACGTGAGTGGCGTGAATGTCACCCACGCCATGGCCATCCCGGCAGCCGGCATGCTGGCTGGCCTGTTGCTGGCGGTATTCATCAGTTACCGCAAGAAGCGTGACTACGACCTGGCGCGCATCGAGCAGGTGGAGCAGGTGAGCGTGCAGTACAACCCGCTGACCCTGCTGGTGGCCGGGCTGGCGATTGCCTCGGCGTTCATCGTCCAGTTGTGGCTGGACTCGATGATCATCGGCGCCATGGTCGGCTTCCTGATCTTCTCGCTGTCGGGCATCGTGCGCTGGAAGGACACTGACGACCTGTTTACCGAAGGCATGAAGATGATGGCCATGATCGGTTTCATCATGATTGCCGCCTCGGGCTTTGCCGACGTGATGAAGGCCACCGGTGAGGTGAAGAGCCTGGTGGAAACCTCGGCGCAGTGGATCGACCACAGCAAGGGCGTCGGTGCCTTGCTGATGCTGCTGGTGGGCCTGCTGGTGACCATGGGCATCGGCTCGTCGTTCTCCACCGTGCCGATCCTGGCCGCGATCTTCGTGCCGCTGTGCGTGCAGCTGGGCTTCGACCCGCTGGCCACCGTGTGCATCGTTGGTACCGCCGGTGCGCTGGGCGACGCCGGCTCGCCTGCCTCGGACTCGACCCTGGGCCCGACCTCGGGCTTGAACGTGGATGGCCAGCACCACCATATCTGGGACACCGTGGTGCCCACCTTCATCCACTACAACCTGCCACTGCTGGCGTTCGGCTGGTTGGCGGCGATGACGCTGTAAGACGGGGAGGGCGTCAGCCCTTGTCGGGCGGCGGCGAGATGCGGTTGAGCACGGTGCTGCCGTCCTTGCTGCGGGTCAGGTAGACCGGCAGCACCTTGGGCAGGTTGTTGACCAGGCGCCCCACCTCACGGGTGTTGTAGATGCCGCTGATGCGGATGCGGCCGGTGCTGGCGTCGGCCAGCAACAGCGGTGCGTCGAGGTAGCGGTTGATAATCGGCAGGGCCTGTTCCAGGCTCAGGTTGTCGAGTACCAGCTTGCCGTCGCGCCAGGCCAGGCTGTTGCCGTAGTCGTCGCTCTGCTCCAGTTGCGGCTCGAAGTCGCCCTTGTGATAGCTGGCCTGCATCCCCGGGCCCAGGCGGTAGCCACCGGCGCTGCCGTCGCTGGATACCAGTACCGAACCCTCCACCAGGGTGACCTTGACCTGCTCCTGGTACTTCCACACGTTGAACTGGGTGCCGGTGACGCGGGTCTGGCCGCGACCGGCATGCACGATGAACGGGTGGCTGCTGTCGTGCTGCACCTTGAAGAACGCCTCGCCACGCTTGAGCGTGACCTGGCGTTGGTCCTTGTAGTTGAGGTAGGTGAGCTCGGTGTTGAGGTTGAGCTGCACCGTGCTGCCGTCGCTCAGCTGCACGGTCTGCATGTGCGCGCCGGCTTCGAAGTGCTGGTAGTGGTTGGGCAGCCAGCCTTGCTCCCAGCCCACCCAGCCGGCCAGCGGCAGCACCGCCAGGGCGATCGCGGCAGCGGATGCCAGCGGCCGCCAGTTGCGCGGGCGTGCGGACTGTTGCACGGGCGGGTTGAAGTCGATGACGGTGGCATTGCGTGGCAGCAGGTCGGCGGTTTGCCAGATTTCCAGCATCGCCTGGTATTCCTCGGCATGCCGCGGATCGGCCGCCAGCCAGCGGGCGAACGCCTCGCGCTCGCCCGCCGTGCAATCTTCGGCGTGCAGGCGCATGCACCAGTGCGCGGCGGCGTCGGTGATGGCATCGTCTGGGCTGGGATTGAGGCGGTCGTGGTTCATTGCGGCTCCGGGTTTTGCGCATTCTACCCTTGCTGGAGGGCTCCCGAGAACCGAGGTAATGGCGAATGACTATCAGTTGTGCCGGTTTTCGTCGGATTGGTGATGGTTTTCCAGCGTTTGAGAACCCTTCGCGCAGGTAAAACAATGGCTGAAATCGTTGGGGCTGCCTTGCAGCCCATCGCGACACAAGGCCGCTCCCACAGGTACAGCGCTGCCCGATGGGTTGGTGCGATACCTGTGGGAGCGGCCTTGTGTCGCGAAAGGGGCGCACAGCGCCCCCAGCAGCTCATCAGAACTGCGCCGCCTCCAAACCATACAGGCTGCCACTACCCGCCCGGATACTGGCCTCCAACCCCAACCCCCGCGGCAAGACCCGCTGGAAGAAGAACTCCGCACACGCAAGCTTGGCCCCATGAAACGCGGCATCCTCGTCACGCCTGGCCAATGCCACCGCCGCCATCCGCGCCCACATGTAGGCATACGCAGTCAGCCCGAACAGCTGCAGGTATTCCACCGCCACCGCGCTGACCAGGTTGGCATCCTCGCCGGCCCGCGCCCGCAGCCAGGCGCTGGTGGCCTCCAGCCGCGCCAGGCTCGCTTGCAGGGCTTCACGGTGCAGCGGCGCATCCACGCTGAAGGCCCGCACCTCGGCGGCAAAGCTGGCCAGTGCCTGGCCACCGTCGGCCAGCACCTTGCGCCCGAGCAGGTCGAGGGCCTGGATGCCGTTGGTGCCTTCGTAGATCTGCGCGATGCGCACGTCGCGCACCCGCTGCTCCTGGCCCCATTCGCGAATGTAGCCATGGCCGCCATACACCTGCTGGCCGAGCACGCAGCTTTCCAGGCCGTTGTCGGTGAAGAACGCCTTGGCCACCGGCGTCAGCAGCGCCACCAGGCGCTGCGCATGCTCGCGCTCGCCAGCGTCTTCGGCGTAGCGCGCCAGGTCCAGTTGCTGGCCGACGTAGGCGGCAAACGCCCGCCCACCTTCGGTGAGGGTGCGCATGGTCAGCAGCATGCGCCGCACATCGCCGTGGTGGATGATCGGGTCGGCAGCCTTGTCCTGTGCCTGCGGGCCGCTGGCGGCGCGGCTTTGCAGGCGTTCGTTGGCGTAGCGGGCGGCGCTCTGGTAGGACGCCTCGGCACAACCGATGCCCTGGATGCCGATGGACAGGCGCTCGTAGTTCATCATGGTGAACATCGCCGCCAGGCCCTTGTTCGGTTCGCCCACCAGGTAGCCGACGGCACCATCGAAGTTCATCACGCAGGTGGCCGAGGCCTTGATGCCCATCTTGTGTTCGATCGAGCCGCAATGGGCGGCGTTGCGCGCGCCCAGGCGGCCATCGGCCTCGACCAGGTACTTGGGCACCAGGAACAGCGAGATGCCCTTGGCACCGGTGGGTGCATCCGGCAGCTTGGCCAGCACCAGGTGGACGATGTTCTCGGTCAGGTCCTGTTCGCCGCCGGTAATGAAGATCTTGCTGCCGCTGATGCGATAGCTGCCGTCGGCCTGGGGCTCGGCGCGGCTGCGGATCAGCCCCAGGTCGGTGCCGGCATGGGGTTCGGTGAGGCACATGGTGCCGGCCCAGCGGCCTTCGTACAGGGGCGGCAGGTAGGTGGCCTTGAGCGTTTCGCTGGCGTGGGCGTCTATCGCCAGGCAGCTGCCGGCGCTCAACGCCGAATACAGGCTGAAGCTGCAATCGGCGGCGTAGAGCATTTCTTCGAACAGCACACCGAGCATTTTCGGCATGCCCATGCCGCCATGTTCGGGGTTGCCGCCCAGGCCGACCCAACCGCCTTCGCGGTAGGTGTGCCAGGCCTCGCGGAAGCCGTCAGGGGTAGTGACTTCGCCTGCGGCAAAGCGCACGCCTTGCTCGTCACCGTTGCGGCTGAGCGGGGCAATCAGCTGGCCGGTGACTTTGGCTGCTTCCTCGAGGATGGCATCGGCGGTATCGGCGTCGATGCGCTCGGCCAGGGCAGGCAGGCGGGCCCACAGGGCCGGGGCGTTGAACACATCATGCAGGACGAAGCGCATGTCGCGCAGGGGGGCTGTGTAGGTGGTCATCGGGGGCTCTTGGAATAATGGAAACATGGGCTGGCCTCTTCGCGGGCACGCCCGCTCCCACAGGTAAAGCACAGGGTTCGAGGCCGGTGCAGTCCCTGTGGGAGCGGGCATGCCCGCGAAGAGGCCACCACTGGATCAGAGGGCTTTGGCCCGGTCGCGCAGCACGTACTTCTGGATCTTGCCGGTGGAGGTCTTGGGCAGTTCGCCGAACACCACGGTCTTCGGCACCTTGAACCCGGCCAGGTGCTCGCGGCACCAGCTGGTGATGTCGGCTTCGCGGGTGTCTTCGCGGCCCGGCTTGAGGGCAACGAAGGCGCACGGGGTTTCCCCCCATTTTTCATCCGGGCGCGCTACCACCGCGGCTTCCATCACCGCCGGGTGCTTGTACAGGGCGTCCTCGACCTCGATGGTGGAGATGTTCTCGCCACCGGAAATGATGATGTCCTTGAGCCGGTCCTTGATCTCGACATAGCCGTCGGCGTGCCACACGGCCAGGTCACCGGTGTGGAACCAGCCGCCACGGAAGGCTTCGACGGTGGCCTCGGGGTTCTTCAGGTAGCCCTTCATCACCGTGTTGCCGCGCATGAAGATCTCGCCCAGGGTGTCGCCGTCGCGCGGCACCGGCTCGAGGGTTTGCGGGTCGGCGACCATCAGGCCGTCGAGGGTCGGGTAGCGCACGCCCTGGCGGGACTTGATCCGTGCGCGCTCTTCCAGCGACAGCTCATCCCATTCGTCATGCCAGGCAGACACGGTCACCGGGCCGTAGACTTCGGTCAGGCCGTAGGTGTGGGTGACCTGTATGCCCATCTCTTCCACGGCGCCGATGACCTTGGCGGGTGGCGCGGCGCCGGCGACCATGGCCTGCACCGGGTGCTCGATGGCCGCCTTGGC
This sequence comes from Pseudomonas sp. B14(2017), assembly GCF_002113255.1. Classification (NCBI taxonomy): domain Bacteria; kingdom Pseudomonadati; phylum Pseudomonadota; class Gammaproteobacteria; order Pseudomonadales; family Pseudomonadaceae; genus Pseudomonas; species Pseudomonas sp. B14(2017). The sequence continues at coordinate 51,216 of NZ_NEJY01000016.1, read as the reverse complement.
CGCCTCGGGCATGTTGACCAGGGCGTTGAGCACGATCGGCGCGCCGCACAGGTGGCTGACCCGGTGCTCGCGGATCAGGGTCAGGATCTTCTGCGGGTCGACCCGGCGCAGGAACACATGGGTGCCGGCCAGCGCGGTGATGGTCCACGGGTAGCACCAGCCGTTGCAGTGGAACATCGGCAGGGTCCACAGGTACACCGGGCGATGGCCCATGCCCCAGACCATCTGGTTGCCCAGGGCGTTCAGGTAAGCGCCACGGTGGTGGTAGACCACGCCCTTGGGGTTGCCGGTGGTGCCGGAGGTGTAGTTGAGCGAGATCGCCTGCCACTCGTCATCGGGCCATTCCCAGGCAAAGTCCGGGTCGCCTTCGGCGAGGAACGCCTCATAATCCAGTTCGCTGACCGCACGGCCTTCGCCGTACTCCGGGTCATCCACATCCACCACCAATGGCGGGTGCTCGAGCAAGGCCAGGGCCGCCTCGATGACGCTGTGGAACTCGCGGTCGGTGATCAGTACCTTGGCCTCGCCATGCTGCAGCATGAAGGCGATGGCCTCGGCGTCCAGGCGTACGTTCAGGGTATTGAGCACGGCGCCGGTCATGGGCACGCCAAAATGGGCTTCGAGCATGGCCGGAATGTTGGGCAACATCACCGCCACGGTGTCGCCACGGCCGATACCCCGGCCCACCAGGGCGCTGGCCAAGCGTCGGCAGCGTTGGTAGGTCTGCTGCCAGTTGCGGCGGATGGCACCGTGGATCACCGCCGGATAATCGCCATATACGGCAGCGGTGCGTTCGATGAAACTCAGCGGGGTGAGGGCGACATGGTTGACGGCAGCGGGCATCAGGCCCTGGGCATAGATCGACATGCGGTAATCCTGTAGAGGAGGCAGGCACAACCTGTGCGCTTGACCCCCGGTGGCTGATTGTTAGCTCTGTTCAGGGTGCAGGGAGGCGGACGGTGGGCCGCTCCCCCTTGTCGCAGTTTTACGCGAGTCGCTATGGTATTAGGAATATCGACTATAGCAATATAGTAAAACTACTATAACAACGAGCCGCCTACCGTGGACAACACTGCCTATCCCTTGCTCGCCAAGGACCCGCAACCCAGCCTGATGCTGGCCGGCGACGCCAGGCCGCTGGCACTCAACCCGGCGCTGCAGGCCTGGGTCGATGAAGGCCCGGCACTGGCCAGCTGGCTGCCGGGCAACTGCGCCTCACTGGTGCGCGCCTGCCTGCGCCAGCGCCGGGCGATCGCCGATGTCGAGGTGCAGGTCGGCGAACGCATCGTGCTGTGGAGCTTCATCCCTGACGACCAGGGCCAGCAAGTGCTGGCGCGTGGCCGCGATGCCAGCGACGAGCGCCATGGCGCACGCGAGGCCAGCCGCGCCCGGCGCCTGTACCGGCTGATCATCGAGAACACCACCGACCTGATCTCCCGGCATAGCCCCGATGGCCGTTTCCTCGATGCCTCGCCGGCGGCATTCCGCCTGCTTGGCCTGTGGCCCGAGCAGCTGCGCGGCATGGCCGTGCATACCTTGCTGCACCCGCGCGAGCGCCGGCAGGTGCTGCGCCAGGCCGCCGCCGCGCTGGACCAGGACGGCTACCACACCATGACCTGCCGGGTGCGCCAGGCCGCAGGCGGCTACCGCTGGTTCGAGATCGCCAGCCGGGCCATCCGCGAAACCTACACCGGCGCGGTGGTGGAGGTGGTCAGCGTGTCCCGCGACATCACCCTGCGCATCGAAGCCCAGGAAAGCCTGGCGCACAGTGCCCGCTTGGCCACCTTGGGCGAGCTGGCTTCGGGCATTGCCCACGAGATCAACCAGCCGTTGGCCGCAGTGGTCAACTATGCCAATGCCAGCCAGCGCTACTTGCAGGGCCTGGAGCGCGACCCGCAGGCCCGCGAGCGGGTGGGGCAGGGCCTGCAACGCATCAGCGAACAGGCCACCCATGCCGCCGAAGTGATCCGCCGCCTGCGCGCCTTCCTGCGCAAAGGGCCACGCCGCCTGCAGGCGCTGGACGTGGCCGAGGTGGCCGGCGAAGCCATGCGCCTGTGCGCCTGGGAGGCCGCGCGTGACCAGGTGGTAGTCGAGTTGCGCATGAGCGCGCAGTTGCCCTTGGTGTATGCCGACCGGGTACTGCTGGAGCAGGTGCTGTTGAACCTGTTGCGCAACGCCATCGATGCCAACCGCGAGCAGCATGGCGAGCGGCCGTCACGTATCCTGCTGGGCGCCGCGCGCGATGGCGATGGCGTGCTGGTCGAGGTGGCCGACCAGGGCCCGGGCGTGGCGCCCGAGCGCCTGGATGAAATCTTCACGCCGTTCACCACCAGCAAGGCCGACGGCCTGGGCCTTGGCCTGAGCATGAGCCGCAGCCTGATCGAGGGCTTTGGCGGCAGCCTGTGGGCGCGAGCCGGTGACAATGGCGGTCTGGTACTGTGCTGCCGCCTGGCGGTCAGCAGGGGATAAGGGGAGATGGCGGTGCAAGCGAAAGTGTATGTGGTCGATGACGACCAGGGTATGCGCGACTCGACGGTGTGGCTGCTGCAGTCGGTGGGCTTGCAGGCCTTGCCGTTCGCCGGCGGGCAGGCGTTTCTCGATGCCTGCGTCGACGATGGGCCGGCCTGTGTGCTGCTGGATGTGCGCATGCCTGGGCTGGGCGGGTTGGCGGTGCAGCAGGCGATGCGCGAGCGTGGCCTGGGGTTGCCGGTGATCTTCGTCAGCGGCCATGCCGATGTGCCGATCGTGGTGCGGGCATTCAAGGCCGGCGCCTGCGACTTCATCGAAAAGCCCTACAACGACCAGTTGCTGCTCGACAGCGTACAGGCTGCGCTGGAGAGCGCCGGGCGGGCACGCCAGGACGACCAGGCGCTGGCCGAGGTGCAGCTGCGCATCGATGGCCTGACACCGCGCGAGCGCGATGTGTTCGTGCCGTTGGCCCAAGGGTTGAGCAACCGCGAGATTGCCGAGCGGCTGGGGGTGAGCGTGAAGACGGTGGACCTGTACCGGGGGCGGGTGATGAAGCGGTTGCAGGCCGATAGCCTGGCGGAGTTGGTGGGCATGGCCATTGCCTGCGGGGCGGTGGAGGCACTGGGCCTGCGATTGCGGCAGTGACAGCAGTCACAGTTCCCTGTGGGAGCGGGCGTGCCCGCGAAGCAGGCACCGCGGAGGATGGCACGGGCTTCGCCCGTGTTCGCGGGCATGCCCGCTCCCACAAGGGCGCGCAGGTTTTAGGTGTGCTTAAGCAATTCATGAAATTTTCCATAGCAACCTAATCAAAGCTTTGACATTCACTGCCTAGGCAGTAATATTTTTACACAATTGCCCGAGCAGCCTCCGATGGCCCATTTCTCCCCCGAAAACTTCCAGACCTGCGCCATCGGCATGCTGCTTGGCCGCGCGGCGATCCTCAAGGACCGCATTCTCGACTGGCACCTTGAATCCGAAGGCGTCACCGCCGCGCAGTTCAAGGTGCTGATCATCGTCACCCAGTACCAGGTGGACACCCCGGCCGAGCTGTGCCGCTACCTGGGCCTGGACAGCGGGTCGATGACCCGCATGCTCGACCGCCTCGAGCAGAAGGAGCTGATCGTGCGCAACCGCTGCGCCGACGACCGTCGCCAGGTGCGCCTGGCCCTTACCGCCGATGGCCAGCGCCTGGCTGACCGCCTGCCGGAAATCGGCGCGGCGGCCATGAACGAGTTGTGCGGCGCGCTGGCAGCCGAAGAGCTCGAGACCCTGGAAGGCCTGCTGGCCAAGGTCCTGCTCGCTGCCGGCGACCCGTTGACGATCCGCCGCTTCGGCGATCGTTGAACCCTGTCACGAATTATCCAAGGTATTGTCATGGCCACTCCCGCAGACACCCCGACTCCCTCCGCCGCGCCCGAACCGTCGCGCAAGCGCAAGGCCTGGCTGCTTGGCCTGGTGTTGCTGCTGATCCTTGCCGGCGTCGGTGCCTGGGCCTGGTACAGCCTGGTCGGGCGCTGGCACGAAAGCACCGACGATGCCTACGTCAACGGCAACGTGGTAGAGATCACCCCGCTGGTCACCGGCACCGTCACCAGCATCGGTGCCGATGACGGCGACCTGGTTCACGCCGGCCAGGTATTGCTGCAATTCGACCCGGCCGACAGCCAGGTGGCCTTGCAGTCCGCCGAAGCCAAACTGGCGCGCAGCGTGCGCCAGGTGCGCGGGTTGTACAGCAACGTCGACGCGCTCAAGGCGCAGCTGGAAACCCGCCAGGCCGAGCTGCGCAAGGCCCGCCAGGACTTCAACCGGCGCAAGGTGCTGGCCGACAGCGGTGCGATTGCCGCGGAAGAATTGTCCCATGCCCGCGATGACCTGAGCGTGGCCGAGGCCGCCGTCAACAGTGCGCGCCAGCAGCTCAGCACCAGCAGCGCGCTGGTCGACGATACCGTGGTGTCCTCGCACCCCGAGGTGATGGCCGCCGCCGCCGACCTGCGCCAGGCCTACCTCGACCATGCCCGCACCACCCTGGTGGCACCGGTCACCGGCTACGTCGCCAAGCGTACCGTGCAGCTGGGCCAGCGCCTGCAACCGGGCACCGCGACCATGGCGGTGATCCCGCTGGACCAGGTGTGGATCGACGCAAACTTCAAGGAAACCCAGCTGCGCGACATGCGTATCGGCCAGCCGGTGCAGATCAGCGCCGACCTGTACGGCAGCGAGGTCAGGTACAGCGGCACGGTCGACAGCCTTGGCGCCGGCACCGGCAGCGCCTTCGCCCTGTTGCCGGCGCAGAATGCCACCGGTAACTGGATCAAGATCGTCCAGCGCGTGCCGGTGCGCATCCACCTCAGCCCCGACCAGCTCAAGGAGCACCCGCTGCGTATCGGCCTGTCCACCGTGGTCGAGGTCGACCTGCACGACCAGAGCGGCCCGGCCCTGGCCCAGCAGCCACCGCAGCAGGCCAGCTACACCACCCAGGTGTATGACCGCCAGCTGGTCGAAGCCGACAACCTGATCGCCCGGCTGATCCACGAAAACAGCGCAACCGGCAAGACGGCCCAGCGATGAGCAACAACGCTGCTGCCCAGTTCACGCCACCGAGCCTGCTGCTGACCACCATCGGCCTGTCACTGGCGACATTCATGCAGGTGCTCGACACCACCATCGCCAACGTGGCCTTGCCGACCATTTCCGGCAACCTGGGGGTGAGCTACGAGCAGGGCACTTGGGTCATCACTTCGTTCGCGGTGAGCAACGCCATCGCCTTGCCGCTGACCGGCTGGCTCAGCCGGCGGTTCGGCGAGGTGAAGCTGTTCATCTGGGCCACGCTGCTGTTCGTGCTGGCCTCGTTCCTGTGCGGTATTGCCCAGTCGATGCCGGAGCTGGTCGGTTTTCGCGTGTTGCAGGGCGTGGTGGCCGGGCCGTTGTACCCGATGACCCAGACCTTGCTGATCGCCGTCTATCCGCCGGCCAAGCGCGGCATGGCCCTGGCGCTGCTGGCGATGGTCACGGTGGTGGCGCCGATTGCCGGGCCGATTCTCGGGGGCTGGATCACCGACAGCTACAGCTGGCCGTGGATCTTCTTCATCAACGTGCCCATCGGCCTGTTCGCCGCCGCCGTGGTGCGCCAGCAGATGCGCACCCGGCCGGTGGTCACCAGCCGCCAGCCGATGGACTACATCGGCCTGCTGACGCTGGTCATCGGCGTTGGCGCGTTGCAGGTGGTGCTGGACAAAGGCAATGACCTGGACTGGTTCGAGTCGTCGTTCATCATTGTCGGCAGCCTGATCTCGCTGGTGTTTTTGGCGGTGTTCGTGATCTGGGAACTGACCGACCGTCACCCGGTGGTCAACCTGCGCCTGTTCGCGCACCGCAACTTCCGCGTCGGCACCATCGTGCTGGTGGGGGGCTATGCCGGGTTCTTCGGCATCAACCTGATCCTGCCGCAGTGGCTGCAGACGCAGATGGGCTATACCGCTACCTGGGCCGGCCTGGCGGTGGCGCCGATCGGCCTGTTGCCGGTGCTCATGTCGCCGTTCGTGGGCAAGTACGCGCACCGCTTCGACCTGCGTGTGCTGGCCGGGCTGGCGTTCCTGGCGATCGGCAGCAGCTGCTACATGCGTGCCGGGTTCACCAGCGAGGTGGACTTCCAGCATGTGGCGCTGGTGCAGCTGTTCATGGGCATTGGCGTGGCGCTGTTCTTCATGCCGACCTTGAGCATCCTGCTGTCCGACCTGCCACCGCAGCAGATTGCCGATGGCTCGGGCCTGGCGACCTTCCTGCGTACCTTGGGCGGCAGTTTCGCGGCGTCGCTGACCACCTGGATCTGGATTCGCCGGGCGGACCAGCACCATGCATACCTGAGCGAGCACATCAGCCAGTTCGACCCGGCCACGCGGCATACCCTGGAGCAGCTGGGCGGGGCCAGCCCGCAGAGCTATGCGCAGCTGGAGCAGATACTCAACGGGCAGGCGTACATGATGTCGACGGTGGACTACTTCACCCTGATGACCTGGGTGTTTGCCGGGTTGATCCTGCTGGTGTGGTTCGCCAAACCGCCCTTTACCGCCAAGGCGGGGCCGGCGTCGGCAGGGCATTGAGCCGGGCCAGAACAAGGCCCAGGCTCTTGCCCTTGCCAAATGCCATGTCAGGCACTCGCTGCTGCGTACCAGGGCCGCTGCATGCGCAGCACCAACCGGTCGATTTGCGGCACCAGCAGGTTGCCGGCCAGCACGGCGAAGCAGAGGCCATCGGCATACAGCCCGAATTCGCGAATCAGCTCGGTCAGCGTGCCGACGGTCACGCCGAAGAGGATGCGACCGGCGCGGGTATTGGGGCTGGTGACCGGATCGGTGGCGATGAAGAAGGCGGTGAAGAGGTAGCCGCCGAGGCTGAGGTTGTACACGGCTTCCTGCAGGCTGTGGCCGGCGGCCATGCACAGCAATACCGTGCTCGTGACCATCGCCAGCGGAATCTCGATGCGGATCACCCGCAGCAAAGCCAGCAGCAAACCGCCGGCAATGTAGCCGTACCCCGACAGGTTGTGGGTGACATGGGTGAACTCGTTCTGCGCCAGTTGTGTGGCACCGGCGAACGCATCGAGATCCAGGCGTGGCGCCAACTGTAGCTGTTGCAGCAGAACCGCCTTGGCGTCCAGGGCTGCGGTCCAGGGGGCATGGTTCGATGGCGCGGGGTACAACTGCTGGTAGAAGCAGATGGCAACCACCCCCAGGCCAACCATGGCAGGGTTGAGGCGGTTGCGACCAAGGCCTCCACTGGCGTGCTTGCACAGTGCCAGAGCGGCAAAGCTGGCCAGGGCGATCATCCACAACGGCACCATCAGCGGCAATGCCCGAGCCAGTATCAGGCCCAGCACCAGCCAGCTGAGGTCGCTCAAACCTTTGCGTACGTCATGCCCGCGCAGGCGCAGCAGGGCGGCTTCGAAGCCCAGGGCGAACAGCACGCACCAGAAGGCCTGCAACCAGACCACGACGCCGAATTGCCAGGCATACAGGACGGTGCCCGGCAGCAGGCACAGGACGACCAGCAGCATCACCGTGCGCAGCCGTTGCGGGATGGGGTGGCGTATCAGGCTCATGCGCGGACCTCCGTCTTGCTCTGGCGGAAGCGTTCGCGCAGCGGGATATTGCTCGGGCAGATGCTGCTGCAGCTGCCGCATTCGATGCAGGCGTCCAGGCGCAGCTCTTGCAGGCTGGCCTTGTCCAGGCGTTCGGCGGCAGCGTAGAGGTCCAGCGGCCGCAGCGACATCGGGCAGACATCCACGCAGCGCGTGCAGCGAATGCAACTGCTGGCGGGGCGAGCAGCTGGCAGGTAGCGCTCGGCGCCGAATATCAGGCAGCTGCTGGTCTTGCTGACGAAGGCGTTGGCGTTCGGTAGCGGCTGCCCCATCATCGGGCCGCCGACCTGGGTCAGCTGCCCAGTGGGGGACGCGCCAGCAATCGCGCGCAGTTCGCTGACCGGGTAACCCACCGGCACCCGCACATTGCCCGGGCGCTCGCAGTCACCGGTCAGTGTCAGCACGCGGCTGGTCAGTGGTTCGCCCTGGAAGACGGCCCGGCCCAGTGCGTAGAGGGTTGCGACATTCAGCGCCAGCACGCCGATATCGGCGGGGCGGCTCCCCGGGGCCAGGTTGCGGCCACTGAGGCTCTTGATCATCAACGGCTGCCCACCTGCCGGGTAACGCTCCGGTAGCGGACAAATCTCGACCCGGGTGTGCGCCTGGCGAGCGGCGGCACGTAACGTGGCCATCGCCTCCGGCTTGTTGGTTTCGATGCCGAAACGGGTTGTCGTTATTCCCAGCAGCGCGGCGACATAGTCGGCGGCCTCGATCAACGCTTCGGCATTCTCACGCATGAGGCGGTCATCGCAGGTAAGGAAGGGCTCGCATTCGGCACCGTTGATCAGCAGCAGATCGGGCTGCTGTGCGCCGGCCAGCTTGAGGGCAGTCGGGAAACCCGCACCACCAAGGCCGACTATGCCCATCTGCAATGCGCGCTCGACCAGCGCCTCTGGCGTTTGCGGCAGGCCCGGCGCCGGGCGTTCGAGCCACTCATCCAGGCCATCTGCGTTCAGGATGACGGCCATGACCGGCTCGGCCGAGTCGGCCGCGAAGACGTGATCGATCCGTTCCACGATGCCGGAGGTACTGGCGTGCACCCAAGCGGTGGTGTTGTCGCCAATACCGATCACTTCGCCCTTGCGCACGTACTGCCCCGGCTGCACGCAAGGCTGGACAAACCGCCGACCCCGCCCGAGCGGGATCGCCAGCTGGATTTTTCCGATTGCGACCGGAGCAACCGGCGTGGCGTTGGACAGTTCCTTGTATCCCCTGAGCTCGATCCCTCCATGCCAACTACGCTGAGAAGATGAGGCGATGGCCAGCAGGCGCCGCCAGAAAGGTTTCTGTTGCGGCTGACGCTGGGCGCGGATGCGGCTCTGCAGGCGTTCGACGCTCTGCAACGAATGGCTAGACATTTACTGTCCTCCAATTTTTGGGCAAAGAACGCCCCTATGCGCTTATGCGCATGATGGTTTTATTGCTTCCGGGACGTTAAGCGGAAAGGGAGGGGGATGATTGATCACCCGCGCAGATCAGAGTGCTCAATGAGGATTTTGTTCGGTTTTTGACCAGGTTTGCTGATGAACGGTAGGCCAATTGCCATCTCGCAATTCTGGTGAAATAGCCTGCGCCGCGAACGGGCGGCCAGAGTTGGCGAGGTGTCGAATGATGCGCGCGAGCCTGCTGGTGATGCTGGTGACGTTGCTGTATGGCTGCGGCGAAAGGATCGAACGCTTTGGCGGGCCGACCATGGGCAGCACGTATTCGATCCAGTACGTACCCACTGCGCAGGCGCCCGGCGCGCAGCAGGTAAAGGCCGAAGTCGAGAGGATTCTCGAGGCGCTCGACAAGCAGTTTTCCAACTGGCGCGGCGATTCCGTGGTTGCCCGCTTCAACGCTCTGCCGGCCGGCGCCTGTCAGGCAGTGCCGGAAGAGATGCAGCATTTGCTGGTGTACGGTGTGTCCCTGTTCCGCGAGAGTGGCGGTGCTTTCGACCTGACGGTCTTGCCATTGATGAACCTCTGGGGCTTCGGCCCGCAGTCACGAGGCAGGCAGGTGCCGGACGCCAGCACGCTGGCGCGAGAACAGGCCCGGGTAGGCCTGCAGCATTTGCACCTGGATGGAGAAAAGCTGTGCAAGGATGTGGCGGCGCAGCTGGATTTCGACAGCATGCTCGCCGGTTATGCAGTGGATCGGGTGGGTGACCGGCTTGCAGCCCTGGGTATCCAGGCCTATCTGGTCGAGATCACCGGCGAACTCAAGGGTGTCGGCCGCAAGCCGGATGGCTCGCCCTGGCGCATCGCCCTCGAGGTACCGAGTGGCGGGGGCGAGCAGCAAGTGGAGCGCGCCATCGCCCTGGATGGCTACGGCGTTGCCACTGCCGGCGATTACCGCAACTATTTCGAGGAAGGTGGCCAGCGCTATTCGCACACCTTCGACCCCCGTGTCGGCAGGCCGGTCAAGCACGCGCTGGCGGCAGTGTCGGTGGTCGACCCTTCGGTGCTGCGTGCCGATGCCCTGGATACATTGTTGATGGTGCTCGGCCCGGAGGAAGGCTATGCCTTTGCCGAGCGGCATGAAATAGCTGCCTATTTCATCATGCACCAGGGGCTGGGTTTCGTTGCGCGGGCGACGCCGCGATTCGAGACGTTGTTTCCCCAGCAGGGCACGCCCAGGCAGTAGCAGAAGGAAAGGTCATTCCCACGCGCAGCCTTTTCCCCTATTGTCGATGCTCCCTTTCCAAACGATTGGCAGACCCATGGAGAAAGTCATCGTCATCACCGGTGCCAGCCGCGGCATCGGCGCCGCCACGGCGCTGCTGGCCGCCCGCCAGGGCTACCGCATCTGCATCAACTACCACACCGACGACCAGGCCGCCGAGCACATCCTCGGCCAGGTCCGCGCCCTGGGCGCCGAGGCCATCGCCGTACGCGCCGACGCCAGTGTCGAGGATGAAGTCATCCAGCTGTTCCAGCGCGTGGACGAAGAACTCGGCCCGGTCACCGCGCTGGTCAACAACGCAGGCACCATCGGCCAGCAAAGCCGGGTCGAGGACATGTCCGAATTCCGCCTGCTCAAGGTCATGAAGACCAACGTCGTCGGCCCCATGCTCTGCGCCAAGCACGCACTGAAGCGCATGGCACGCAGGTACGGCGGGCCGGGCGGGGCCATCGTCAACGTGTCGTCGGTGGCCGCACGCCTGGGCTCGCCCAACGAATACGTGGACTATGCCGCTTCCAAGGGCGCCCTCGACACCTTCACCATTGGCCTGGCCAAGGAGGTGGCAGGCGAGGGTGTGCGGGTAAATGGTGTGCGGCCAGGCTACATCCATACCGGCTTCCACGCGCTGTCGGGCGACCCCGACCGGGTCAGCAAGCTCGAGCCCGGCTTGCCCATGGGCCGCGGCGGGCGCCCCGAGGAAGTGGCCGAGGCCATCCTCTGGCTGCTCTCGGACAAAGCCTCGTACTCCACCGGCAGCTTCATCGACCTGGGCGGCGGGCGCTGAGCGCGCCGGTCAATCCTCCAGCAGCGTGCGTACCCGTTCGGCCAGCACTTCCAGCTCGAACGGCTTGGTCAGCACCTGAGTGCCTTGCAGCAACTGGCCGTCACTGAGCGCCGCGCTTTCGTCGTAGCCGGTGATGAACAGCACCTTGAGGTCGGGGTGGCGCTCGCGGCAACGCTCAGCCAACTGGCGGCCATTCAGGCCGCCGGGCAGGCCGATATCGCTCAACAGCAGGTCTGGCCGCTCGCCAGCTTGCAGGTGGGCGAGGGCGGCCGGGCCGTTCTCGAATGCATCGACCCGATAACCCAGTTCTTCCAGCACCTCGCAGACGACCACGCGCAAGGCGGCCTGGTCTTCGACCAGCAGGATACGCTGCGTGGCGCCGCTGCTTTTTTCCAGTAATGTGCGCGGTGGCCTGGGTGCGGGGGCTTCGGGGTGCTGGTGGTGGCGGGGAAGCAGCAGCTCGATGCGGGTGCCTTCGCCAAGTGTCGACAACACCCGTAGCTGCCCGCCCGACTGGCGCACGAAACCATAGGTCATCGACAAGCCCAGCCCAGTGCCGTGGCCCATCGGCTTGGTGGTGAAAAACGGGTCGACGGCGCGCTCGGCCACCTCCGCCGACATGCCATTACCGTTGTCGCTGACGCTCAGCCGCACGTATTCGCCAGCTGTCAGTTCCAGTGCACGGGCTTGCTGGTCGTCGAGCAGCAGGTTGTCACCGAGGATATCGATCACGCCGCCAGCGGGCATGGCATCGCGGGCATTGATGCACACGTTGAGCAGGGCGCTTTCCAGTTGCGGCGGGTCGATGAAGGTCGGCCACAGCTGGCAGGGGAATTGGCTGGTCAGGGTGATGGAGGGGCCGATGGTGCGGCGCAGCAGCTCTTCCATGCCGCCCACCAGCGTGGCCACCTGCGTGGAGCAGGGCTGCAGGGTCTGCTGACGAGAGAATGCCAGCAGCCGGTGTACCAGCGAAGAGGCCCGCTGCGCCGAGCCGCTGGACAGCTTCAGCAACGGCTCCAGGGCGTCGAAACGGGATTGCTCCAAGCGTTGGAGCATCAGCTCCTGGGCACTGAGGATGCCGCCCAGCAGGTTGTTGAAGTCGTGGGCGATGCCGCCACTGAGATGGCCGATCGCTTCCATCTTCTGTGCCTGGCGCAGGGCTTCCTCGGCCTTGGCCTGTTCTGCCAGTGCCGCATCCACCCGTTGTTCCAGTTCCTCGTTCAGGCGCTGCAGGGCCTGCTCTGCCCGTCGGCGTGCGGTGACGTCCTTGAACAGTACTGCCACCTGGCGCTTTTCGGCCGGCTCTACGCGGAAGGTGGTCACCGACAACACATGGCCGGTGGCGACCAGCTCCTGCTCGAAATGCAGCGGCTCGCCCGTGCGCAGCACCGCGCCATAACGAGCGACCCAATCGTCGGCCTCATCGGGCACCATCTCGCGCAGTTTCTGCCCGACCACGTTGGGGATGCCGGCGTGCTTGGCATAGGCCGCATTGGCCAGCACATGCACATAGTCGCTCAGCGGGCCGTGCGGGCCGTCGAAGAACTCGATGATGCAGAAGCCCTCGTCCATGGTGTCGAAGAGCGAGCGGTAGAAGTCCTGGTCGTGTTGCTGATGGCTTGCCAGGCGGGCTTCCAGCAGCGCGTTCTGTTGCTGCAGGGCTTCGACTTGTTGGCGCAGTGAAAGCAGGTCGCGGGAGGGCATGCCGACGTCCGACAGTGGATGAAACCCAGACTTTAGCGTGTTCGGCAACAGGCGAATAGCCAGTCAACGCGGGTGTGGCGCAATGCCCAGCAGCCGCTCGATCCGTTCGCCGAGGGTGCTCAGGTCGAAGGGTTTGTGCAGCAGTTCGGTGCGCCTGTCGGGCCGGGCAACGTGCACCGTATCGGCAGCGTCGTAGCCGGTAATCAGCAATACCGGGGCATGCTCCACAAGGTTTTGGTAGGCCTCTGCAAGCTGGTAACCGTCAACCCGCCCAGGTAGGCCGACATCGGTGATCAGCAAGTCCGGTGGCGGCCCTTCCTGCAACGACTCAAGCGCCGAGTGGCCGCCCTCGAAAGCTTGCACCTGGTGGCCCAGCTCCGTCAGCACTTCGACCAGCACCAGGCGCAAGGCCGGTTGGTCTTCCACCAGCATGATCCGGCACCCGCGCGCCTGCAGGGGCGCGGTGGCGGATGCGGCTGGCTCGTCATTGCCGGTTGCGGGAGCGCTCCGGTCCCGGGGCAGGTACAGGTGAATGCAAGTGCCTTGCCCGGTGACGCTATCGATCAGCAACTGCCCCCCGGACTGGCGGACAAAGCCATAAACCATGGACAACCCCAGGCCGGTGCCCTGGCCCAGTGGCTTGGTGGTAAAGAAGGGTTCGAGGGCGCGTTGCAGCACTTCACTGGGCATGCCCATGCCGGTGTCCTCGACACTAATGTGCAGATACTGGCCCGTCGGCAGGTCCAGGCGCTTGGCCTCGGCCGCTGCGAGATCGGCGTTTTCGCAGCCGATGCGCAGGGTGCCGCCCAGCGGCATGGCGTCACGGGCGTTGATGCACAGGTTGAGCAGGGCGTTCTCCAGCTGTTGCGGGTCGATGCGGATCGACCATTGGGCAGCCAGTGTGCGGTCCTGGAAGTCAATGTGCCGGCCGGTCGAACTGCGGATCAGGTCATGCATGTCGGCGACCAGGCGCTGCACATCCACCGCTTGTGGCATCAGCGTCTGCTGGCGCGAAAAGGCCAGCAACCGCTGCACCAGGGCTGTGGCGCGCAGTGCGTTGCTGCGGCCGAGCTCGAGCATGCGGGCGGTGTCGGCAAAGCGTTGCTGGGCCAGGCGTTGCTCTGCCAGTTCCAGTGCGCCAAGCAGGCTGCCCAGCAAGTTGTTGAAGTCGTGGGCGATGCCACCGGTCAACTGGCCGACCGCCTCCATTTTCTGCGACTGGCGCAGGGCTTCTTCGGCCTGGCGCAGGCGCTCCTGCTCGGCCACGCGCTCGGTGATGTCATAGGCGAACAGGTACCCGCCCTGGACTTGCTGCTGCGCATCGTGCAACGGGTGGTAGCGAATCTCGTAATGGCGGGGGGCGTCAGGTGGGCCGAGGGTGATGGTGTCGATGAAGGCTTCGCCGGCCAGCACGCGTGGCCACACCGGTGCCAGGCGGCCCATGATGTCAGGCTGGTTGAGCAGGAACTGTGGCACGTAATCGCCGATCTGCGGCACGAAGCCACGGTAATGCTCGAAGGTTTCCCGGGCCATGCGGTTGATCGCTATCAGGCGCATGCTGCGGTCGGCAGCAAACACGTTGGCCAGGCTGTTGTCGAGCAGTTCGCCCAGCAGCTGGATATGGGCCTGTGCAGTGTCGTCGCGCTCGGCCAGGCGAGCTTCCAGTTCTGCGACACGCGCTTGCAGCTGTGCCAATGACGGGAGCGAATCTGCTTGCATGGCGAGGGCCCGGTGAGCGGATCGGGCAACTATAGTCGCCCACCGGGGCAGCAGCCATCAGAACGAGCGGATGATCCGCCCCAGGGTTTCCATGGCCCGTTCGGCATCCTCGTGCCAGGGGCTGCCGTAGTTCAGGCGGATGCAGTTGCCGAAGCGCCGGGTGGGCGAGAAGATCGGCCCGGGGGCGATGCTGATGCCTTGGGCCAGGGCCATGTGGAACAGCTTGAGGGCGTCCATCTGTTCGGGCAGCTCCAGCCACAGGAAGTAGCCGCCGGACGGTTGGCTGACCCGCGTCTGCGCCGGGAAATGCCGGGCAATGGCCGCCAGCATGTTGGCCTGCTGGCCTTCCAGGGCATAGCGCAGTTTGCGCAGGTGGCGGTCGTAGCCACCGTGCTGCAGGTAGTCGGCGATGGCCGCCTGGGCCGGCATCGAGGCGCACAGCGAGGTCATCAGCTTGAGCCGTTCGATCTTCTGCGCAAAGCGCCCGGCTGCCACCCAGCCGATGCGGTAGCCGGGTGCCAGGCTCTTGGCGAACGAGCCGCAGTGCATCACCAGGCCTTGGGTGTCGAAGGCCTTGGCCGGTTTGGGTGCCTGTTGCGAGTAGTACAGTTCGGCGTACACGTCGTCTTCGATCAATGGCACCTGATGACGCGCCAGCAGCTCCACCAGTGCCTGCTTTTTCGCCTCCGGCATGCTGGCGCCCACCGGGTTCTGGAAGTTGGTCATGCACCACACGGCCTTGACCGGGTGCTTTTCCAGCGTTTGCGCCAGCACACCCAGGTCCATGCCTTCGCGCGGGTGCACAGGGATTTCCACGGCCTTGAGCTTGAGCCGCTCCAGTACCTGCAGGCAGGCATAGAAGGCGGGGGCTTCGATGGCCACCAGGTCACCGGGCTGGGTGACGGCCTGCAGGCACAGGTTCAGGGCTTCCAGCGCGCCGTTGGTGATCAGCAGCTCCTCCATCGGCAGCATCAGCCCGCCAACCATGTAGCGCAGGGCAATCTGCCGGCGCAGCTGCGGGTTGCCGGGTGACAGGTCGGTCACCACCATGCGCGGGTCCATGCTGCGGCTGGCGCTGGCCAGCGAGCGCGACAGGCGTTGCAGCGGAAACAGCTCGGGGCTGGGGAAGGCCGAACCGAACGGCACGGTGTTGGGGTCCTTGATCGAGTCGAGGATCGAGAACACCAGCGCGCTGACGTCGACATCGGTGGACTCGCTGACCGGCTGCAATGCCTGCGGCTCGCTGAACTGGCGCGGGGCGTGGGCGTTGACGAAATAGCCCGAGCGCGGCCGGGCGCGGATCAGCCCGCGCCGCTCCAGCAGGTAGTAGGCCTGGAACACGGTGGACGGGCTGACCCCGTGGGTCTGGCTGGCATAGCGCACCGAGGGCACGCGCTGGCCGGGGCCCAGCACCCCGGAGCGGATCAGTTCGGCGATGTCGTCGGCAAAGCGTTCGTAGCGTTTCATTCTGGCCTTCTGTCGAAGCCTGGCAGGCAAGGTGGAGTCAGTGTAAGGGATCAACGGTTCAGCGGTGCGACGAAGCGGCTGTGGGCCACGCTGCGGATGGCGGGGTCGTCGCGCTCGCCGATCTCGAAGCTCAGCGTCTGCGAGCTGCTGGCCGGGCGCTCGGCGAGCATCGCCACCGACACCGGAAGTTCACTCATTTCACCGGCCGGGATCATGAATGAGGTCTTGCCCTGCAGGCTGAAGCCGTCGGCGTCCAGCAGGCGCAGCTGGTAGTGCCGGGTGCTTTCGGTCTTGTTGATGACCTTGAGCAGGTAGATGTTCTCGATCTGGCCCTGGGCATTCTCGCGGAACAGGCCGCGGTCCTTGATCACGTCCAGCGACACCATCGGGCGCAGCTGCAAGGCCACTACCAGCGCCGCGATCATCACCCCCAGCGCGGCGGCGTAGCCCAGCAGGCGCGGGCGCAGCCAATGGGTGCTGCCACCTTGCAGGCTGCGTTCGGACTTGTAGCCGATCAGGCCACGGGCGTAGCCCATCTTGTCCATTACCCCGTCACAGGCATCGATGCACGCCGCACAACCGATGCACGCCATTTGCAGGCCATCGCGGATATCGATGCCGGTAGGGCACACCTGCACGCACAAGGTGCAGTCGATGCAGTCGCCCAGGCCCTGGGCGCGGAGGTCGCTGCCTTTCTTGCGCGGGCCACGGGCTTCGCCGCGACGCGGGTCATAGGCGACCGCCAGGGTGTCCTTGTCGAACATCACGCTCTGGAAGCGTGCATAGGGGCACATGTGCAGGCACACCGCTTCGCGCAGCAGGCCGGCATTGATGTAGGTGGCGGCGGTGAAGAACAGCACCCAGAACAGCGCCACGCCGTCCAGTTGCAAGGTGAACAGTTCCGCGGCCAGTGGGCGGATCGGGGTGAAGTAGCCGACGAAGGTCAGCCCGGTGAGCACGCCAATGGCCAGCCACAGGCTGTGCTTCAGCGTGCGCCGGGCCAGTTTGTTCAGGCTCCAGGGCGCGGCGGCCAGCTTGATGCGCTGGTTGCGGTCGCCCTCGGTGACCTTTTCGCACCACATGAACAGCCAGGTCCAGGTGCTCTGCGGGCAGCTGTAGCCGCACCACACGCGGCCGGCATACACGGTGATGGCGAACAGGCCGAAGGCGCAGATGATCAGCAGCGCCGACAGCAGGATGAAGTCCTGCGGCCAGAAGGTGGCGCCGAAGATGTGGAATTTGCTGTTGCCCAGGTCCCACAGCACGGCCTGGCGGCCGTTCCAGTTCAGCCAGGCGGTGCCGAAGAACAGCACGAACAGGGCGCCGGCGAAGCCGATGCGCAGGTTGCGGTACAGCCCGGTGAAGCTGCGGGTATGGATGCCATTGTCGGCGCGGCGCGGCTGGGGGCTGGCTGGGGCGGTGGCGATCTCTGTGAAAGGGATTCTATCGTTCATGGCTCGGTGCTCATCAGGCCTCGATCAGGCATGAGCACTATGGCCCTGAGGCTGTTATCAGCACAGGCTCAGATTTTGCGATAAAAACCGTATCAGATTTCCGGGCAGGCCCCGCCAGGCCTCAGATTACCGAGCCTGGCGTGCTGGCCTTCAGATGCCTGCGGCTATCCACCGCACCCGCCACGGTCAGTGCATCGGCCTCGGCTTCGGTGATGGGCACACGCTGGCCGGCGAGCAGGGCCACGGACATGCGCAGCTGTTCGTCGGTGACGATTTCGATGGACGGGCCATCACCCTCGAGGCGCAGGTCTTCGGCGATCAGGGTGCAGCGGCGGGTGGTTTCGTCGATTTCAACGGGCATGGGGTGGTCCTCCTGAGGGTGGTTACAGGGTGGACCGTGCTGAGGGGAGGGTTGCTGCATCAGCAAGCTGAACGGCACTTTGTCATTTGTTCGGGGGTCAACCCTTGCAGATGGCAGGCCTGGCCTCTTCGCGGGCACGCCCGCTCCCACAGGGATCTGAGAAACACCTGTGGGAGCGGGCGTGCCCGCGAAGAGGCCGGGCCTGACAACACAATGCTCAGCATGGGAACAACGCAATGGACCTCATCTGGCAAGCAATCCAGGCCGAATTCGCCGATATCACCGACGAGCGCGAGGTCACGCAAATCCTCGTACGCCTGCTGATGGCAGCCCTGCTCGGCGCCGTGCTGGGCTTCGAGCGCGAGCACAAGGGCAAGGCCGCCGGGGTGCGCACGCATATGCTGGTTTCGCTGGGCGCTGCGCTGTTCGTGCTGGCACCGAGCATGGCCGGGGCCGATGAGCAGGCGCTGAGCCGGGTGATCCAAGGCATTGTCGCCGGTATCGGTTTTCTGGGTGCGGGCACCATTCTCAAGGGTAACGGCCAGGACGCCAGCCATGTGAAGGGCCTGACCACTGCCGCCGGGTTGTGGATGACCGCCGCCATCGGTACGGCAGCCGGCATGGGCCGTGAAGCCACGGCGTTGATCAGCACGATACTGGCCCTGCTGGTGCTGGGCACGATGCCGTTGCTGGTGGACAAGCTCGAAGGGCAGGATGAGGGAAAGCAGGAGGAGGAAGAGGGCAGGAAGCACTGAGGGGAGCCGAAGCTCCCCTCAAAGCGTTGTTGCCTGCTCTTTTTTTATTATTGGGACCGGCCTGTTGTTGTTTTTGTCAGCCTGTCCTGGTGTTGCGGGCGACCCCCATGCGGGGTCAAGAGCAAACGTATTTTTTTGAGCGCTGACCTGCCTTCATCATTGCTGATCCGAACCTGGCTGCCGCTACCTGGAGGTAGTTTTATTGTTCTGTGCCAGACCGCGGGGCGTACCCCTGAAAAGCGTGTCGACTCCAAAAAAATCTGCTTGCTACGCCTCTGCCGTGTTGTTCTTGTTATGTCAGAGCCGTTACCTGTTGTTTTTATTGGGTGTCACATTCTTTTTGTTGTTGTACCAGAGATATAGCAGGGTGCGTGCCAACTTTTGCAAACCCTTTAAAATCAAGCACTTGGCGATTTTGGTCGAAATCGACCGGCCTGAAATTCTGCCGATTTGTTTCCCTGTTACCCGATTTTTTGCTGCAAAACGTGGGGGCGGTAACACTTCACCCACGCCAATGTGACACCCGTATGACTTATTGCGCGCTGCGCGCCCGCGCTACCCGCGACCCGTTGTCGCGGCCCAGCACGCTGCTGATGCGGCGGCCGGCGGCGATCAGCAGGTCCAGGTCGATGCCGGTTTCAATGCCCAGCCCCTGCAGCAGGTACACAACGTCTTCACTGGCGATATTGCCGGTAGCGCCTTTGGCATAGGGGCAGCCGCCCAGCCCGGCCACCGAGCTGTCGAACACGCTGATGCCTTCGAGCAGGCTGGCATACACGTTGGCCAGGGCCTGGCCATAGGTATCGTGGAAGTGCCCGGCCAGTTGCTCGCGCGGTACCTGCGCCGCGACCACCTCGAACAGGCGCCGGGTTTCGCCGGCGGTGCCGGTGCCGATGGTGTCGCCCAGCGATACCTCGTAGCAGCCCATGTCGTGCAGGGCTCGGGCCACCGGGGCGACCTGCTCGGCGCTGACCTTGCCTTCATAGGGGCAGCCGAGCACGCACGACACATAGCCGCGCACGCGCACGCCGTGGTTGCGCGCGGCTTCCATGATCGGCTCGAAGCGCTTGAGGCTGTCGCTGATCGAGCAGTTGATGTTGCGTTGCGAGAAGGCTTCGGAGGCGGCCGCGAACACTGCCACTTCCTTCACGCCGGCGGCCAGGGCGTCCTCGAAACCGCGCAGGTTGGGGGCCAGCGCCGCATAGGTGACACCCGGGCGCTGATGGATACCGGCGAACACTTCGGCGGAGCCGGCCATCTGCGGCACCCACTTGGGCGAGACGAAACTGCCCACTTCGATATAGGCCAGGCCCGCCTCGGTGAGGTCGTCCACCAGGCGCACCTTGTCGGCGACGCTGATGGGCTGGGCTTCGTTCTGCAGGCCGTCGCGGGGGCCTACTTCGACCAGGCGGACGTGTTTGGGCAAGGACATGGCGGGTTTCCTGTGGCGTTCAGCGGTTGTCTTTGTTGTTCAGGGTGGCGGCCAGGGCTTGTTCGCAGCGCTCCTGGGCGGTGTCCAGCTCCAGCTGCATCTGGTGGATGTCGAGCATCTGCTGTTCCAGCTGGGCGCGGCGCTCGGCGATTTTCGCCAGCATGCTGTTGAGCTGCTTGAGGTTGCCGCTGGAGGGGTCGTACAGCTCGATCAGCTCACGGCATTCGGCCAGCGAAAAGCCGATGCGCTTGCCGCGCAGGATGAGCTTCAGGCTGACCTTGTCACGCGCCGAATAGATACGCTCCAGGCCACGGCGCTCGGGGCTGAGCAGGCCCTGTTCCTCATAGAAGCGGATGGCGCGGGTGGTGATGTCCAGCTCGCGGGACAGGTCGGAGATGCTGTAGGTCTGGGTGCTCATGCTGGGGCTCGGCGTGGGGGTACGCGGGTATCCTGAGGGCAGGTTGACGTATACGTCAAGCAGGGGCGCAGGATGTGTGTTGCCTGAACCGGCCTTTTCGCGGGCTTGCCCGCTCCCACAGGGACAGCGGTGCCCTCAAGGCCAATGCAATACCTGTGGGAGCGGGCAAGCCCGCGAAGAGGCCAGCACAGGCGAAAAAATTACTCAGACAACCCCGACCTGCGATACCTATTCGGTGTCTGCCCACTCAACCGCTTGAACCACCGGGCAAAATAGGTGGGGTCGGTAAACCCCAGGCTATCCGACAACTGCCCGATGCTCATCCGCGTATAGATCAGGTTGCGCCGCGCCTCCAGCAGCAACCGCTGGTGCACCACCTGCAGCGCGGTCTGCCCACTCAGCGCCCGGCACAGCTGGTTCAGCTGCAAACTCGGAATATTCAGCCGCGCGGCAAAGTCCTCCACCGACAGGTGCTCACGGTAATGCGCCTCGACCAGGCGCAGGTACTGCCCCAGCAACTGGCGGTCGCGTTCATCGCGGTTGCGCGGCGCCTGCCCCAACTGCTGGCGGCGGCTGATCCACACCATCAGCGCCGTCACCAGCGCCTCGAGCAGTGCCGCCCGCGCCGGGGCGTTGCCCTGGTACTCCTGCTGCAGGGTCTCGATCAGGCTGCGCAGGTGCACCCGGTCCCGGCCCAGCGGGTAACACGCCGCCTTCGCCAGCACCGCCAGCGGCGCACCCAGGCGCTGCTCCAGGTTGGCCACCAGTGCCGTGCCGAAGGTCAGCACATGCCCCTGGATATCGGCGCTGAAGCGAAAGCCATGCACGGTCATCGGCGGCACCACCTGGATCGCCGCTTCGCTGATGGCGCTGCGCACCCCCTCGACCTCCACCTCGGCCCGGCCGCGTTGCACATACAGCAACTGGAACAGCTCGGCATGCTGGTGCGGCTTGATTTCCCAGTGGTGCAAACGGCTGCGCGCCGGGATCGACTCGCAGTGCAGCAGGTCGGTGCCGGGCCAGGCCTGGTTTTCGCCATACAGCTTGAACAAGGGGACGCCGGGGAGGGTGGATTTCATGCGTGCAGGCCTGTCCGTTAATCGAACGTTTTTTGTAAAAGTGCAGGTTATGCATGGAATAGCACACTTCAATGGCTGTTTTTGCCAGTAAAAATGCAAGGGCAAACCCTAACAGCAGATGCCGCCCCACTGCCAGTCCAGGGCCGGCATCGTCCGCACAGAGACAACAACAATGAAAACTCAGGTCGCAATTATTGGTGCAGGTCCGTCTGGCCTGCTGCTGGGCCAACTGCTGCACAAGGCCGGTATCGATACGGTCATCGTCGAACGCCAGGCGCCCGAATACGTGCTTGGCCGCATCCGTGCCGGGGTGCTGGAGCAAGGCACGGTCGACCTGCTGCGTGAAGCCGGTGTGGCCGAGCGCATGGACCGTGAAGGCCTGGTACACGAGGGTGTCGAACTGCTGGTCGGCGGGCGGCGTCAACGCCTGGACCTCAAGGCCCTGACCGGTGGCAAGACGGTGATGGTATACGGCCAGACCGAAGTCACCCGTGACCTGATGCAGGCACGTGAAGCCAGCGGTGCGCCGATCATCTATTCGGCAAGCAATGTCCAGCCGCACGAACTCAAGGGCGAACGGCCCTACCTGACCTATGAAAAAGACGGCCAGGTGCACCGGGTGGACTGCGACTACATTGCCGGCTGTGACGGCTTCCACGGTGTCTCGCGGCAGAGCATCCCCGAAGGCATCCTCAAACAGTACGAGCGGGTCTACCCGTTTGGCTGGCTGGGCATGCTGTCAGACACGCCACCGGTCAACCACGAACTGATCTACGCCCACCACGAACGCGGTTTCGTGCTGTGCAGCCAGCGTTCGCACACCCGTAGCCGCTACTACCTGCAGGTACCGCTGGAAGAGCAGGTGGAGGCGTGGTCCGACGAGCGCTTCTGGGAGGAGCTGAAGGCACGATTGCCCGCAGACGTGGCTGCGCGCCTGGTCACCGGCCCGGCCCTGGAAAAGAGCATCGCGCCGCTGCGCAGCCTGGTGGTCGAGCCGATGCAGTATGGTCATCTGTTCCTGGTCGGGGATGCCGCGCATATCGTCCCGCCGACCGGCGCCAAGGGCCTGAACCTGGCGGCATCGGACGTCAACTACCTGTACCGCATCCTGGTCAAGGTGTACCGCGAAGGGCGCACCGACCTGCTGCAGCAGTATTCGCCGCTGGCCCTGCGCCGAGTGTGGAAAGGCGAGCGTTTCAGCTGGTTCATGACCCAGCTGCTGCATGACTTCGGCAGCCACAAGGACGCCTGGGACCAGAAGATGCAGGAGGCCGACCGCGAGTACTTCCTGACCTCGCCGGCGGGGTTGGTGAACATTGCCGAGAACTATGTAGGGCTGCCGTTCGAAGAAGTGGCCTGAGGTCCTGTGCTGCCTGTCCTGGCCTCATCGCCGGCAAGCCAGCTCCCACCTCGACCGCATCGGCCTCGAGCCAGGCGCTATCCCTGTGGGAGCTGGCTTGCCGGCGATCACGGGCGAAGCCCGTGCCATGCAACCTTGCCTAGCGGGCCAGTAACGCCTCCATCTCCTGATACCCCCGCTGCCGCGCATGCTCCATCGCGGTCACCCCATCCTTGTCGGCAATCTGCCGATCCGCCCCGGCCGCCAGTAGCCGGCGCACGATCTCCACATGCCGCGGCCCGCCGTCACCGAGGATCACCGCCTCCAGCAGCGCAGTCCAGTGCAGGCGGTTGAGATGGTTCACGTCCACCCCGGCATCGATCAGCAACTGCACGGTCTCGACATGCCCGCGTTCGGCGGCGGGTATCAGCGCAGTGCCTCCGTACCGGTTGGTGCTCTTGAGGTCGGCACCGTGGCTCAAGGTCAGCCGCAGGATGTCGTTCAGGCCTCGCGCCCCGGCATACAGGTACGGGCTGTCGTCGATGTTGTCCTTGGCATTCACATCGGCACCGGCCTCGATCAGCGCTTTCGCGGCCGCAACCTGGTTGCCGTGGGTAGCCACCAGCAGGGCAGTGCGCCCTTGCTCGTCTCGGCTCTCCAGCTTCGCACCTTGTGCCAGCAGTTGTTGCAGGGTGCGCACATCATCGTGACGGGCAGCGTTGTGCAGGCGGTTGTCCATGGCAGTGCTCTCGGCGTGGGCGGCAAGGCTGGTGCACAGGGCGAACAGCATCGCAGCAAGTAGTGAACGCATGGGGCAGGCTCCTCGATGACCTGCCCGCATCCTAGAAAAAACATGCCAGGGCTTGAAGTTAAGTTTGCGCATGACAGACAGTGCCTTGCTGAATAGGTAATGGCAGGAAGCATAACGATGACATTCTCCACCCCCCTGATGGGCGCCTTGTGCCTGGTAGCTGCCAGTGGCTGGGCCTGTGCCGACCAGGTGCTGCCCGCACCACCGGAACTGGCCTCCGGCTACCGTACTGGCCTGCAGCCGGTGCATGCCAGCCGGCACATGTCCGCCGCCGCCAACCCGCTGGCCAGCGAGGCGGGGCGGGCGATGCTGCGCGCCGGTGGCAGCGCCATCGACGCGGCCATCGCCATGCAGATGGTGCTGACCCTGGTCGAACCGCAATCCAGCGGCATTGGCGGCGGGGCGTTCATCCTCTACTGGGATGGGCAGCGCGTACAGGCGTTCGATGGCCGCGAGGCAGCCCCGGCGGCGGTGACGGAAAACCTGTTCCTGCAGGCCGATGGTTCACCGATGCCATTCAGGGCGGCGCAGATCGGCGGGCGTTCGGTGGGCGTACCGGGAGTTCTGCGTGCCCTGAAGCTGGCCCATGAGCAGCACGGCAAGCTGCCCTGGAGCGACCTGTTCGCCCCGGCCATTGCGCTGGCACGTAACGGTTTCGCGGTTTCCGAGCGCCTTCACACGCTGGTGGCGGGCGACCCGTTCATTGCCCGTTCACCCGCCATGGCCCGCTACTTCCTGGATGAACAGGGCAAGCCACTGGCGGTGGGGGCTACCTTGCGCAACCCCGAGCTTGCGCAAACCTTCGAGCAGATTGCCGCGCACGGCCCCGAAGTGTTCTACAGCGGCGAGATCGCCGAAGCCATCGTCGCCAAGGTGCGCAGCCATGCCAATGCCGGCTACCTGTCGTTGCAGGATATGCAGCAATACCGGGCCAAGATGCGCGAGCCGCTGTGCGGCCCCTACAAGGCCTGGCGCATCTGTGGCATGCCGCCGCCGTCGTCGGGCGGGGTGACGGTGCTGCAGACCCTGGGCATCTTGGAGGCACTGCAACGGGCTTCGCCACAGCGCGACCTTGCCGCCATGCGGCCGCTGCGCACTTCGTCGGTTGCCGGGCTGGAAGCCCCGCCGCTGGCCGTGCACCTGGTTGCCGAGGCCGAGCGCCTGGCCTATGCCGACCGCGCCCAGTACCTGGCCGACAGCGATTACGTGCCGGTGCCGCTCAAGGCCCTGACCGACTCCGCGTACCTGGCCAGCCGCGCTGCGCAGGTCGGCGAGTACAGCATGAAACGCGCCCGCCCGGGCCAGCCGCAGGGGGCCGACCTGGCCCTGGCGCCTGACCGCTCGCCGCTGCGCATATCCACCTCGCACCTCAGTGCGGTGGATGACCGCGGCCAGGCCCTGGCCATGACCACTTCGGTGGAAGCAGCGTTCGGCTCGCACCTGATGGTCAAGGGCTTTTTGCTCAACAACCACCTGACCGACTTCTCGTTCATCCCCCGGGAACAAGGCAAGCCTGTGGCCAACCGGGTGCAACCGGGCAAACGGCCACTGTCGGCCATGGCGCCGACCCTGGTGTTCTCGCAAGCTTCCGGCGAGCTGGTGGCCAGCCTGGGCTCGCCCGGCGGCTCGCAGATCATCGGCTACGTGAACAAGGCGCTGATCGGCCTGCTGGATTGGCAGCTCGACCCGCAGCAGGCCGCCGGCCTGCCCAACTTCGGCAGCCGCAATGCCGGCACCGAGGTAGAGGCGGGGTTGGCCAGCCCGGCACTGATCCGCCAGTTGGCAGCCTGGGGGCATGAGGTGACGCCGATGACCATGACCAGTGGCATGCAGATTATCCTGCGCAGTGGCGAGGGTTGGTCGGGTGGTGCCGACCCTCGGCGCGAAGGCGTGGCAGTCGGCGACTAGCAGTGCGCGTTGCGGTGCAGCAGGTGGCGTGATAGAAGTCAGTCTTGTCATTCAGAAGTTGAATATCAAGATGTCCATCAGCGTGAAATCGAATAGGGCCCTGTTCGACCTCGACCTGTTGCGTGCCATTGTCGTGGTGGCCGATTGCGGCAGCTTCACCACGGCTGCTGCGCGCCTGCACTCCACCCAATCGACTATCAGCCAGAAGGTGCGCCGCCTGGAGGATATGGTTGGCCACCGTCTGCTGGTGCGTGGCAATCGCGACGTGCTGCCGACCGACGCCGGGCAGACCCTGCTCGGCTATGCCCGGCACATGCTGGCCCTCAACGACCAGATGCTCGAAGCCTTGGCCGGGGCGATGGTTGGCATGACCGTGCGCCTTGGCGTGCCTGAGGACTTCGTGGGCGGGCGTACCACCAATGCGCTGTCGGCGTTCAGCCGGCTGCACCCGCAGGTGAAGCTGGAAGTGACCAGCGGCCTGTGCCGCGACCTCAGCCAGGCCTACGACAACGGTGAGCTCGACCTGGTGTTGCTCAAGCAGCGGCGCAACAGCCGCGAAGGCGTGGCCTGCTGGCCCGAGCGCCTGCAGTGGATCGACAGCGCGCGCACGCCCGCCTTCGAACTGGACCCGATCCCGCTGGTGACCTTCCCGCCCCGCGGCCTGTACCGCGACGACATGATCACCGCCATCGAAGGCATGGGCCGGCGTTGGCGCATCAGCTTCACCAGCTCCAGCCTCAGCGGCATCCAGGCAGCGGTCGCCGATGGCATGGGTATCAGCCTGCTGCCGCCACGGGCGGCCACTGGCGAGCACCGGGTGCTGGGGGCAGGGCAAGGGTTGCCGGAGGTCGACAGCTATGAAATCGTCATCGTCCACCGGCCGACGGCGGATGTGATGGTCAAGGCGTTGGCCGAGGTGATGACGCAATTGCTTGCGGGTGGCGGGATCTGACAGGGTTGGGGCCGCTTTGCGGCCCATCGCCGGCAAGCCAGCTCCCACAGGGTTTGCGTATGGCATTGAGGCCAATGCGGTCACGGTGGGAGCAACTGTCTTGTGTTGCCTGTCCTGGCCTCATCGCCGGCAAGCCAGCTCCCACAGGGTTTGCGTATGGCTTGAGGCCAATGCGGTCGAGGTGGGAGCTGGCTTGCCTGCGATGGGCTGCGCAGCAGCCCCAAAAAATTGCAGCATCAACGCTAGCTTCTGGGCGACAAATGAATCCCGGCAATCATGCAGCGCACCGAGCCCCCTGCCATCTCGATGGTCGGCACATCGAGTGGCACCAGCCGCGCCGAGCGTTCGATGCGCTGGCGCTGTTCGCCGGTCAGGCTGTCGAAGGCCTTGCGTGACAGCGCCAGGATGCGCCCGTCACGCCCGGACAGTTCGATGGCATTGCCGGCGAACTGGCTGATCTGCCGGTTGCTCAGGTCGATCACATCGCGGCCCGACTCAAGCAGGCGCATGCGCACTTCCTCGGCCCGCACCTTGTTGGTGAAGGTGCCAAAACCCACCAGCGCAAACTCCGTCGCCACGCACATCAGCACATTGGTGTGGTAGATCGGCGTGCCTTGTTCATCGGCGGTGTCGAACACCATCGGCTCGAAGTTGAAGTGCGTACTGAAGCGCTCCAGGGCAATCGGGTCGGCGCGGTTGGAGCGCGCGGTGTAGGCCACCCGCGACAGGTGGTCGAAGACCATGGCGCCGGTCCCTTCAAGGAACAGTTCGTCCTGCTCCAGCCCCGAATAGTCGATCACATCCTGCACCCGGTACTCGTGCTTGAGCATCTCGATCACATCGGCGCGCCGTTCGCGGCGGCGGTTGCGCGAGTACATCGAGTAGATCGCGATGTGCCCCCCGGGGTGGGTGGAAAACCAGTTGTTGGGGAATACCGAGTCGGGGGTGTTGTGCTCGCCGAAGTCGTCGAACAGATGCACCCGCACGCCCTCGGCCTCGAGCCTCCCGGCAGCCTGGGTGACCTCATCGCGTGCCACCTCGGCCAGGGCCTGGGCGGCGATGTCGGGGTTGCTGCGCTGGAACGAGTTGTCGGCTGCGGTTTCCGGGTTGGGGGTGAAGGCATGCGGCCTGACCATGACCACTGCTGCAGGTGCCTGAATGGAACGCGTTGGAAATGCCATGTGAAATACCAGGTTGGGAGCAGGGTTAGGCAACGCGTCGGATGCGGCTTTTGGCAGCGCGACCGCGGGTATGGCTGAACAGGTCCTTGGGGTCATCCTCCACCCAAGGCACCAGGTCGATCTTGCTGCCCATGCCGCGTTTTTCGGTCTGCTGTAGTACGTACCGTAGTACGGTGTAGTCCTCCAGGGCGAAGCCCACCGAGTCGAACACGGTGACCTGGGCGTCACTCTGGCGGCCCTCGGTCTCGCCGCGCAGCACACGCCACAGGTCGACCACCGGGAAGTCCGCCGGCAACTGCTGGATATCACCTTCGATGCGGGTTTGCGGCTCGTATTCGACGAACACCCGGGCGCTGCGCAGCACATCGGCATGCAGTTCGGTCTTGCCCGGGCAGTCGCCACCCACGGCATTCAGGTGCATGCCAGGCTCGAGCATGTCGGGGGTGATGATGGTGGCGTAGGCCTTGTCGGCGGTCACCGTGGTGATGATGTCCACGCCTTTCACCGCTTCTGCCACCGAGCCGGCGCGGCGGATGGTCAGGCCGCTGTATTCCTTGAGGTTGGCGATCAGCTTGGCGGTGGCCTGCGGGTCGGTGTCGTAGGCGACGATTTCTTCGATGCCCAGGTGCTTGTGGAAGGCCAGTGCCTGGAATTCGCTTTGCGCACCGTTGCCGATCAGCGCCATCTTGCGCGAGTTCGGCCGGGCCAGCGCCTGCGCTGCCATCAGCGAGGTGGCCGCAGTGCGCAGGGCGGTGGCGATGGTCAGTTCGGACAGCAGCACCGGGTAGCCGGTATCGACATCGGCCAGCACGCCGAAGGCCATCACCGTATGCAGGTCGCGGGCGGTGTTGGCCGGGTGGCCATTGACGTATTTGAAGGCATAACGGCTGTTGTCGGCGACCGGCATCAGTTCGATCACGCCGACTTCCGAATGGCTGGCAACACGCGCGGATTTATCAAACTCCTGCCAGCGTTTGTAATCTTCGCGAATGGCTGCGGCCAGTTCGCCAATGAACGGCGCTACGCCAATGTCATGTACCAAGTCCGACATGGTTGGAACATCAATGAAATACGTCATGCTCTTGCACCTTATTATTGCGCTTTCACTCCAGTGGCCTGCGGGGTGAACGCTTGAGATTGTTGAAGTGGCGTGAACATTTTGATGAAAGGTTGCGTCAAGATGAAGAGAGCAGGTTGCCAGTTTCATCAACTTTCTAGACAATCTGCCACCCCAAAATAGCAATCTGATTATTTGGCAGGCATCCATGGATACTATCGATCGGGAACTGATTGCGCTGTTGCGGGACAACGCGCGCACCCCCGTGCTGACCCTGGCGAAGAAGCTCAAGGTAGCCAGGGCAACCGTGCAAAACCGCATCACCCGGCTCGAAGAGCAGGGCGTGATCATTGGCTACACGGTACGCCTGCGCTCCGATGCGCTGGAGCAGGGTGTGCGGGCCATCACCAGCATCGGCATCAGCGGCCACCACGCCGCAGAGGTCAAGCACGCGCTGCGTGGGCATCCCAACGTGGTGGCCATCCATACCACCAATGGCCGCTGGGACCTGATGGCAGAGCTGCGTGCCGACACCCTCGAGGCCTTCGACCGGGCGTTGAACACCATCCGCTCGATACCGCACATCGAAAACACCGAGACCAGCATCCTGCTCTCGACCTACAAGATGTGACCGCTGGGTCAGGCCTTGTGGCAGGTGCATTGTGCAAACTGTCACCCAGGCTTTTCACACTGCACAAAATCCCTTTGGCTGTGTGCATTCTGTAGCGTTCCGCTTGACCCGGGCCGCTGGCAGAATGAAACAGCTTTCGCGGGGCTGTATCGGGCGCGCCACTCTGGTGCGTTTCAATAGAATAAGTAAGCCCGCTGCGAAGTTGCATCGGGAACTGTTCTTCATCTGTGTCAATACCCACGCTTCGACAGTCTTGAATGACTAAAAGCCTGCACTTGAGTACCAACTAACTGGTGCGGCGCGGGGCGCTGAGGTTTTACAAAAAAAGAATAAGAGGTCAACTATGCAGCAAACGTGCAACGCGCAAAGCGCAGTTCCGGAAGATGGCCGCGTGCTCAAGCGCCGGCTGGAAAACCGGCATATCCAGCTTATTTCGATCAGTGGCGCAATTGGCACCGGCCTGTTCATGGGCTCGGGCAAGATCATTGCGCTGTCCGGCACGTCGATCATCCTGGTGTACGCCATCATCGGCTTTTTCGTGTTCTGCGTCATGCGGGCCATGGGCGAGATGCTGCTGGCCAACCTGCAGATGGAATCGTTCGCCGACCTGGTGCACAACTACCTGGGGCCAAGGGCCGGTTACATCCTCAGTTGGTCGTACTGGCTGAGTTGGGTGGTCGCGGCGGTGGGCGATGTGGTGGTAGTGGCGGGGTTCGTGCAGTACTGGTACCCGGATGTACCCACCTGGCTACCGGCATTCGCCACCATGTTCCTGCTGCTGGGGCTGAACATGCTGGCGGTGAAAGCGTTTGGCGAGGTGGAGTTCTGGTTCGGCCTGATCAAGATCGTGGCCATCGTGCTGCTGGTGGTAACCGGCCTGGTGATGGTCGCCACCTCCTACACCTCGCCGGCCGGGGTGACCGCCTCGTTCAGCCACCTGGTGGCCCCGGGCGTGGTCATGCCGCATGGCATCCTCGGTTTCCTCGCCGGGTTCCAGATCGCCATATTCTCCTTCGTCGGTACCGAGCTGATCGGCACCGCAGCCGCGGAGGCCAAGGACCCGGAGCGGACCTTGCCCAAGGCCATCAACACCATCCCGATACGTATCCTGCTGTTCTACATCTGCTCGCTGGTGTGCATCATCAGTGTCATCTCCTGGGCCAATGTGCCGGCCAATCGCAGCCCGTTCGTCGAACTGTTCCTGCTGGGTGGGTTGCCCGCTGCCGCTGGCATCATCAACTTCGTGGTGCTGACCTCTGCGGCCTCGTCGGCCAACAGCGGCGTGTATTCCGGCTCGCGGATGCTCTACGGCCTGTCGCACCAGCAGCAGGCACCGCTGGCGTTCGGGCGGTTGTCGGGCTCGGGTACGCCGGTGCGCGCGCTGGTGTTCTCGGGGGTGTGCATGGCGATTGCACTGACGCTGCTGTTCGTGATCCCCGAGGTGATGACCGTGTTCACCCTGGTGTCGACCATTTCCGCGGTGATGATCATCGTTACCTGGTCGCTGATCCTGCTGTCCTACTTCGCCTATCGCAGACAGGATCCGCAGGCGCATGAGCAGTCGACGTTCAAGCTGCCTGGTGGCAAGGTCACCGCTGCGCTGTCGCAGCTGTTCCTGATCTTCGTGCTATGCCTGCTGGCGCTGGAGCCGGACACCCGCACCGCGCTGTACGTGACGCCGCTGTGGTACGCAGGCCTGTTGCTGGCCTATCGGCGCAGAGCCAGGGCCTGTGCTCGGCCGCAGGCAGCTACTGCCGCTTAGCACTTTGGGGCTGCTGTGCAGCCCATCGCCGGCAAGCCAGCTCCCACAGGTACTGCGCAGGTTTAAGGGCTGTGGTCCACCTGTGGGAGCTGGCTTGCCGGCGATGGGCCGCAAAGCGGCCCCAGTTACTTGTTCAGCTGGCAGGCAAAGTATCGCGCAGCCAGTCCACCAGCCCCAGAATGGTCGGGGTAGTGGTGCGCCCGTGAGGCACCACCAGGTAATAGGCCTCTCGCGGCCGCACCACCAGGTCGGTCAGGCGCACCAGTTCGCCGGACGCCAGCAGGTGGTCGAGCATGCGCCCCCAGCCCAGTGCCACACCATGCCCATGCAGTGCGCCCTGGATGGTGTCGGTATACAGCTGGCAGCGCAGGTTGTAGTGCAGCTTCGGCGGGTTGCCGCCCAGAGCGCGGAACCAGGTGGGCCAGGTCATCCAGCCTTCGGTGGTGGCATCGGCATCCAGCAGGTCGGCCCGGTACAGCGCCTCCAGCGAGTCCGGCAGCGGGTTGTGCGCCAGCCAGGCCGGCGAGCACACCGGGAAGATCTCTTCATCGAACAGGTGCAGGGCAATGCCGTCTTCCCAGCGGCCATTGCCATAGCGCACCAGCAGGTCGACATCGTGGTTGCGCAGGTCGCCGGTGAACATCTGCGTGGCCAGGCGCAGGCGCACCTGGGGCAGGGCGCTGCGCAGGCTGCCCAGGCGCGGCATCACCCGCAACTGGGAGAAGGTGGCGGTGGAGCTGAGCACCAGTTCCTGTTCGCTGTCGCCTTCGCTGAGGCGGTCGAAGACCGAGGCGATCTTCTGCATGGAATCGGAAACCACCGCGTACAGCGCCTGGCCCTCGCTGGTCAGGCGGATGCCGCGGTGCAGGCGCTGGAACAGTTGGCGGCCGAGGTTTTCTTCAAGCTGTCTGACCTGCTTGCTGACCGCGGCCTGGGTGACGCCCAGCTCCTGGGCGGCCAGGGTGAAACTGGTGTGGCGGGCTACCGCTTCGAATTCGAGCAGCGCGGTCATCGACGGGATGATGCGCCGGTAGCCTTTGTGCGTGTTGCCATTTTCTTGTGTTTTCATGTGACGTCCTGGCCAGGCGCGGCGCGCTGGTCCGCGCCGCGCGGGCACAGTGGCAGAAAAAGCGCGATGGCGGTAGCCCGAAAGGGCCGTTGGAGCAACTGTCTTGTGTTGCCTGTTCTGGCCTCATCGCTGGCAAGCCAGCTCCCACCTCGATTGCATCGACCTCGAGCTTTGCACAGTATCTGTGGGAGCAACTGTCTTGCTCAAATTCTAAAAGTTGGCCGCTCCTACAGGTACAGCGACAACCTCGAGAGCAACGCTGTACCTGTGGGAGCTGGCTTGCCGGCGATGAGGCCGGTGCAGGTTTTCAATATTTTCTAGGGCTGGCGCTCGGCCACCGCTCGCAGTGTCCGCAACGTCACCACTGGCGCATCCACCACAAACCGGTTGGCCAGCCACCCCGGCACATCCCCCGCAGGGTCGGCCTGCAGTTGGTAGGTCACTTCGGTCCTGCGCTCACCCAGCGGTTTCATCCGCCACTCGCCGTTGAGCTGCTGCACACGGATCAGCCCATCTACCTTGGGGATCCTGTCTGGCTCGGCGCTCAGGTGGCGCAACAGCGTGCCGTCGTCCAGGCGTTCGGTGGTGACCTTCAGCACGATGTCCCGCGGCATTGTCGGCCACGGCAGGTTGGTGGTCAGGTACACCCAGGTGTTTTCGCCCTGCACATCCAGCAAGCGCATCTCGGCGCAGGCGTACAGCCACTTGCAGGCCACCCGCAGGTTCTCCTGCAGGTCGGTGAGCGTGCGAACGCTGGCTTTCATGGTGCTGACACCACGGAATTGCTGGTAGGGCGAGTCGGGGGCGGCGCTCAGGTAAACGCGGATGCCTTCGCGGTCGTAGGCCAGGTTCCAGTCATCGGCGGCTGGGGCGGGGGGGCAGAGCAGCAGGGCGGCGAGCAGCAGGCAGCGGTTCATGGCTGGTACCGCGCGGGGGCAGGATTTTCAGTATGCGGCTAATGGGGCTGCTTTGCAGCCCTTTCGCGACACAAGGCCGCTGCCACAGGGTTCGGCGTACACCGTACTTATGTGGGAGCGGCCTTGTGTCGCGAAAGGGGCGCAAAGCGCCCCCAATGCATCAACGCTTAGGGTTGAGCGTCAGGTGCACGTGACGGTTCACGTCCTTGTACAGCAGGTAGCTGAACTTGCCTGGGCCGCCGGCGTAGCAGGCTTGCGGGCAGAAGGCGCGCAGCCACATGAAGTCGCCGGCTTCCACTTCGACCCAGTCCTGGTTCAGGCGGTACACCGCCTTGCCTTCCAGCACGTACAGGCCGTGTTCCATCACGTGGGTCTCGGCGAACGGGATCACGCCGCCCGGCTGGAAGGTGACGATGTTCACGTGCATGTCGTGGCGCATGTCGGCCATGTCGACGAAGCGGGTGGTGACCCAGCGGCCTTCGGTACCCGGCATCTCGATGACAGTGGCGTTGTCACGGTGGGTAACGAACGACTCGGGAACGTCCAGGCCTTCGACCTTCTGGTAGTGCTTGCGCAGCCAGTGGAAGGTGACGTTGGACTTGCTGTTGTTGCGCAGGCTCCACTCGGCGCCCGGGGCCAGGAAGGCGTAGCCGCCCGGTACCAGGGTGTGGTGCTTGCCTTCGACGGTGATGTCCAGTTCGCCTTCGACGATGAACACCACGGCTTCGGCGTTCGGGTCCAGCTCAGGGCGTTCGCTGCCGCCTTCCGGGGCCACTTCGACGATGTACTGGGAGAAGGTTTCGGCAAAACCGGTCAGCGGGCGGGCGATGACCCACATGCGCATCTTGTCCCAGAACGGCAGGTGGCTGGTGACGATGTCACGCATCACGCCCTTGGGGATGACGGCATAGGCTTCGGTGAACATGGCACGGTCAGTCAGCAGCTCGGTCTGAGCCGGGTGCCCACCGTGGGGGGCGAAGTACGAATGGTTCGACATGGACGATCTCGACTTGTTGTTCTCTCCCCATGCCGTGAACCGCACCGGCCGGTGCGGCGCAGGGGATGTGGCGACAGAATAGGGTCGAGTGTGCGCCATCCACAAATTAAATGTTGGAATACCCGGTATTTGCCGGCTGAATGCGAACCTGCCGGCCAGCGTGCCCTTCCGGCAAGCGGTCGCCCTGGCCGAACAGCTTGTGGCGCAAGGTGCCTTCGGCATAACTCAGCGGGTAGCGGCCACGGCGTTGCAACTCCGGCACCAGCAGCTCGACCACATTTGCCAGGTCGTCCGGTTGCACTGCGTAGGTCAGGTTGAAGCCATCGATGCCGGTCTGGTCCAGCCAGCTTTCCAGCTGGTCGGCCACCTCGCTGGCAGCACCCACCAGCACCGGGCCACGGCCGCCCAGGCCAACGAACTCGGCAGCCTCGCGCACGGTCCAGCGGCGGTTCGGGTCGGCGGCGGTGAAGGCGGCCAGGGCCGCGCGGCCGGCATCGTTCTCGACGTATTCGATGGGCGCATCGGGGTCGAGGCCGGCAAAGTCGATGCCGGTCCAGCCCGACAGCAGCGCCAGGGCGGCGTCCAGGTCGACATAACGGCGGTATTCGGCGAAGCGCGCCTCGGCCTCCTCCCGGGTAGGGGCGACGATCAACAGCGCCTGGGCGTAGATCAGCACCTCGTCCCGGCCACGCCCGGCCACCTCGCTGGCCTGGCGGATGCCGTCGGCGTAGCGGCGCAGTACCGTGGGCGTCGGCCCGCTGATGAACACGCATTCGGCGTGCCGCGCCGCGAACTGCTGGCCGCGTGCCGAAGCACCGGCCTGGAACAGCACCGGCGTGCGTTGCGGCGAAGGTTGGCACAGGTGCATGCCCGGCACCTGGAAGTGCTCACCCACATGGTTGATGGGGTGCACCCGGGTGGGTTCGATATAGCGCCCGCTGTCACGCTCCAGCAGCACCGCATCGTCGTCCCAGCTTTTCTCCCAGAGCTTGTACAGCACCTGCAGGTATTCCTCGGCCAGGTCATAGCGCTGGTCGTGGCCCAGCTGGCGCGCCAGGCCCAGGTTGCGTGCGGCGCTGTCGAGGTAGCCGGTGACGATGTTCCAGCCGACCCGGCCATTGCTCAGGTGGTCGAGCGTCGACATGCGCCGGGCGAACGGGTAGGGGTGTTCGTAGGTGAGCGAGAAGGTGACGCCGAAGCCCAGGTGCTCGGTAACCCCGGCCATGGCCGGCACCAGCAGCAGCGGGTCGTTGACCGGCACCTGCACGCCACCGCGCAGGGCGGCTTCGGGGCCGCCCTGGTAGACGTCGTAGATGCCCAGCACATCGGCGATGAACAGGGCATCGAACAGGCCGCGTTCGAGCAGGCGGGCCAGGTCGGTCCAGTAGCCCAGGCGGTTGAAGGCCACGCTGGTGTTGCGCGGGTGGCGCCACAGGCCGGGGGACTGGTGGCTGGCGGCATTCATGCTGAAGGCGTTGAAGCGAATCGGGCGGGGCATGGTGGGCGCGCTCCGCTCAAGGCAATACGGAAGCCGGGTAGACCGCGTCGGCCACCTGCAGCTTGCGTGGAATCAGGCCCAGGCCCTGGAAGGTATCGGCCAGCTTCTGTTGCTCGGCAACGATCTGCGGGGTAATGGCCACGGCGTTGTAGTTGCGCCGCTCGCTGGCAACTTGCAGCACGTTGGCGTTGATCCCCAGTTGCGGGGCCAGCAGCGCGGCAACTTCCGCAGGCTTGGCATTGGCCCACTGGCTGACCTTGCCCAGTTCGGCGAAGAAAGTCTTCAGCAAGGCGCGATGCTGGTCGGCGAAGCTGGCGGTGGACAGGTAGAAGGTGCGGTTGTTGGACAGGCCGCTGCCGTCGCGCAGGTTCTTCAGGCCCGGCTGGCTTTCTGCCGCGGCGAGGAACGGGTCCCACAGGGTCACGGCCTGGACGCTGCCCGATTGCAGGGCAGCCACGGCATCGGCGGCGTTGTTGACGTAGGCCGGGGTGATGTCCTGGTAGCTGAGGCCGGCCTGTTCCAGGGCAACGGCCAGCAGGTATTGGGCGTTCCAGCCGCGGCCGGTGGCCACGCGCTTGCCCTTGAGGTCTTGCACGCTGGCCAGGTGGTCCTGCTCGCGCACCACCAGGCCGATGCCGCGTGGGTAGGGTTGCTCGGCAGCCAGGTACACTACCGGCTTGCCTGCGGCCTGGGCGAACACTGAGGGTGCGTCGGCGGCATGGCCGAGGTCGATGGCGCCGGTGCTCAAGGCTTCGAGCAACTGCGGGCCGGCGGCGAACTCGTGCCAGCTGACTTTCACGCCTTGCGGTGCCAGGGCCTTCTCCAGGGCGCCGCTGCCCTTGAGGATGTTGATGCTGTTGAACTTCTGGTAACCGATGCGCAGGGTCCTGGCCTCGTCGGCCAGGGCTTGGGACCAAGGCAACAGGGTACTGGCGACACTGGCCAGCAAGCCGCCGATCAACAGGCGGCGCAGGGGGGAGAAGGCACGGGCGGGCATGGGCATTGCTCCTTGATCTGGAAGGGAAACGATGTGCCCAGACTAAGGAGGTGGCGTTTGGCTTTCAATTTTTATATTCCTGTATGTTAGATTGTTTTGTTATTTTTATATCCTTTTGTTTTGTAATGGTTGGTCCACGACATTTTTTTCACATTCGCTTGCTAGGCTCCCCGGCATTTCCGAGGAGCCCTACATGTCGCACATCCTGCGCAAGCGCAGCACCCGCATCGCCTTGGCCGCCACCGCCGGCCTGCTCACGGCCACCCTGGGCTTCTTTGCCTGGCAGAGTTTCTACCCGGTCCAGGCCGCCTCCGGCTGGGGCGTCGAGGTGCTGCACCGCGACGTGACCAAGGCCGCGTCGCTGTTGCCGCAAGCCGATGGCAGCCTGCTGGTCAGCCGCGAACTGGACGATGGCCGTGGCAGCATCCTCAGGATCACCGCCCAAGGTGATCGGGTGGTGGTCATCGACAACCTGTCCAAGCCCGACGGCATGGTGGCGGCGCAGGGAGGCTGGGTGTTCAGCCAGGAAGGCGGGTTTGCCCCGGTGAGCCTGGCCCGCGATGGCCAGATCACGCGGCTGTTCGATGGCGAGAGCGTGCAGGGCCTGTGGAACGACGGCGAGCACCTGTACGCCATCGAGGACCGCAAGGGCAATGGCCGTTTGATGCGCTATGACTGGCGCAGCGGCCAGCTCGATGTGCTGCGCTCCGGCCTGACCGAAACCGAAGGCCTGACCCGCTGCAGCGACGGGCGTCTGCTGTATACCGAAAAGGCCAACGGCAAGGTCCGCGCCCTGTCCGACGATGGCCGGGACCCGGTGGTGGTCGATGGCTTGCGCAACCCGACGTTCCTGTTCTGCGACCCGCGCGGCCTGTGGATCAGCGAAGACAACACTCACCGGGCCCGGCTGCTGCGCATCGGCGCCGACGGCACGCGGCAGACCGTGCTGTCGTTCCTCAAGGCGCCGCAGTCGATCGTTGCCGATGGCAAGGGCGGCTACCTGCTGGCCGAAGGCGGGCGCAACCGTGTGCTGCACCTGACCCCGCCGCTGGAGCGCAATACCGCCCAGCGCGACTGACCCCGCGCCTGGCTGGGCAGAGGCCGTTTGCGGGTGGGCAGCTGCCGCGGGTGATGGCTACCCGACCAACAGCGCGCTTCCCTGCATGGCCGCGCTCGCGGATAATCCCTCCATTCCAATAAACAGCCTGTGAGTGGGTATGAGTGATTCCGTAGTCAGCCTCGGCCAGCCTGAAACCGAAGGGGGGCGCAAGACGCGCAAGAACAACCCCGAGAAAACGCGCGAGGACATCCTCCAGGCCGCCATCAACGAGTTCGTCCAGCAAGGGCTGGCCGGTGCCCGCGTCGACGCCATCGCCGAGCGCACCGCCACTTCCAAGCGCATGATCTACTACTACTTCGGCAGCAAGGAGCAGCTGTACTGCGAGTGCCTGATCAAGCTGTACGGCGACATCCGCAAGACCGAGCAAAGTCTGGACCTGGAGTCGCTGCCGGCCGAGCAGGCGATTCGCCGGCTGGTGGAGTTCACCTTCGATCACCACGACCGCAACGTCGATTTCGTGCGGATCATCTGCACCGAAAACATCCACTACGGCGAGTACGTCAAGCAGTCGCCGGCGATTCGCGAAATGAGCAGCCTGGTGCTCGAGGCCCTGGGCAGTACCTTGCGACGTGGGGTGCAGGAAGGTGTGTTCCGCGCCGGCATCGAGGTCATCGACCTGCACATGCTGATGAGCTCGTTCTGCTTCTACCGGGTTTCGAACCGCCATACCTTTGGCGAGATCTTCCAGATCGACCTGTCCGATGAGCAGGTCAAGCTGCGTCACAAGGCCATGATCTGTGATGCGGTGTTGCGGTACATCCAGATCGAGCGCCGCCCCTGAAGGTTTTCCAGTGCCTGGGCTGGCCCCTTCGCGGGCATGCCCGCTCCCACAGGTACTGCATCTGCCTTGAATGCTGTGGTGATCCTGTGGGAGCGGGCGCGCCCGCGAAAAGGCCCGTCCAGGCCATACATATCTGACATTTTTCCCGTGCTCACTCGCCCAACCGCTGCTCACGCGACGGCGGGTAGCCAAAGTAAGCCGCGTAGCATTTGCTGAAGTGCGACACCGAAACAAACCCGCAAGCCACTGCCACTTCCATCACCGACAGGTCGGAATATTGCAACAGGCGGCGGCTCTTGGTGATGCGCAGCTCCATGTAGTAACGCCGCGGCGAAGTGCCCAGCTGGGCCTGGAACAGGCGGTCGATCTGCCGGCGCGAGCGCCCGCTGTAGGCGGCCAGCTGGTCGAGGCTGAGGGTTTCCTCGAGGTTGTTCTCCATCAGTTCGACGATGGTGCGCAGGTGCAGGCTCATGGATTTCTTCGCGCCTGGGCCGACCTGGCGGTAGCGGGCACCGGAGAACGACAGGATTTCCTCGACGCCTTCGGCCAGGCCGTCGCCATACAGCCGGCGCACCAGGCCGAGCATCAGCTCCATGGCGCCATTGGGGCTGGCAGCGCTGAGGCGGTCGCGGTCGAGGGTGAAGCTGGCCGGGGTGATCCGCGTCTGCGGGCTGCGCTCGGACAGGCTGGCGCGCTGTTCGGGGTGGATACTGCAGCCATAGTCGTCCAGCACCCCGGCGCGGCCGAGGAACCACGCGCCGTTCCACAACCCGCCCAGGGCCATGCCGTGGGCCGCGCAATCGCCCAGCAGGCGGTCGAGCTCGGGGTACTTCAATGGCGTGCGCAGGCCGCCGCAGATCACCAGCAGGTCCAGCTCCTTCAGCGCCTCGGCGGACAACTCGGTGGCCACCAGCTCCAGCCCCAGGTCGCTGAGCACGCGGTCGCCTTCCAGCGACAGCGGGGTGAACTGGAAGCTGTCGGCGCGCAGCAGGTTGGCCGTGACCAGCACGTCCATGGCCACGGTGAAGCTGGCCATCGAGAAGTGTTCGAGCAATACGAAATCGACCCGATAGGGGGCCTGGGCATTGGCGCTGGTGGACTTCAGCCGCAGCATGTTGCTGGTACTGGTCTTCTTGCTGAACTGGCGTGGCGTGGGCACTCTGGACTCCGCTTCCTGGCTGGCCTCGAGAGTGTGGCGGGTGGCCGGGGGAAAGACAATCTCCCGGGTGGCCGTGTCGTGTTCCAGGTCGTGTTCAGGCAACCTGTCTGGCTTGGCCGGTTGCCGCTATGCTGATGCTCCCGTGACTGAGGATACCCTTGATGAAGTACGCCGCTGCCCTGTTGCTTTGCCTGATGCCATTGCTGGCCAATGCCCTGGAACCGGGCGACAAGCTTGCGCCGTGGACGCTGCTCGACCAGCACGACCAGGCTTATAGCCTCGGCGCCGGTACGCACATCCTGCTGGTGGCGCGCGACATGGACGGTGCCAAGCTGGTGAAGGCGGCGCTGGCCGAACAGCCCAAGGGGTACCTGGAAGCGCGCGATGCGGTGTTTGTTGCCGATATCCGGCGCATGCCGGCACTGATCAGCAAGCTGTTCGCCATCCCCGCCATGCGCGATTACAACTACCGGGTGCTGCTGGACCGTGACGGGCGGGTGGCCAGCCGTTATCCCGGGCAGGATGGCCAGGTGCAGTGGTTGCAGTTGGAGCAGGGTACGCTGGTGAGCCAGCGGGCCTTTGCCGATGCGCCGGCGTTGAAGGCGGCGCTGGAGACTGCACCACGGCATTGAGAGCTGTCACTGCACCCTGTAGGAGCGGCCTTGTGTCGCGATGGGCTGCAAAGCAGCCCCCTGCGGTCTTTCGTAGGGCAAAAATCCTGGGGCTGCTGCGCAGCCCATCGCGACACAAGGCCGCTCCTACAACGGGCCGCGGTGCCATGCCGCCAGCCAAATCAATCTGAACCCTCGGCAGCCTCTGCAACCCAACCCATTACATGCCAAATGGGAGAGCGCTATGGAAATCGGAACGATCTGGATCATCGTCGCGGCCTTTGTGATCCTGCTGGAAATCTGGGCCATCTGGCACATCATCGGCAGTGACCGGCGCGCCGAGCGCAAGATGCTGTGGATCGTGTTCGTGGTCTACGCGCCATTCCCCGGTTTGCTGTTCTGGGCCTGGCGCGGGCCTCGGGCGGTGAAGGGCAGGGCGGTACTGCAGGAAAAATGACGGTGCGCGGCATCAGGCGCGGGGGCGCCTGATGCCATCGCTGTTCATTTGGGCAGGATGTCGAAGCGAATGGCTGACCCCAGCCCGTCCACCATCAGGCAACCGTAGAACTTCACGGTCGACAGCACACGCAGTTGCTTGAGCGCTTCATGGATGTAGTCGTGAAGCAGCTTTTCGGCTTCGCGCTTGCGCTCTGCAAGTGTGGCGCCTTTGAGTGTGACCATCCCGAGCAGGGTGGTCTCAATGTGCTCGACGGTGTCCAGGCCAATTTTCTCGCGCAGGTGCAGACGGGCCTGCGCCGCATCGGTTTCATCTCGGGCAGGGTTGTTTGGCTTGATGGTGTAGGCCAGTTGAAAATTGTATTTGCTCATCGCTTTATCCTTGTTACGTACAGGCCTCCATGCCGGGCCTCGCAATCTAGCGCCTGACGGCCGCTTCGCATATGAACGCGTGGTTCACGGAAGCTCGTGCGCTGTGCGAAACGTCCTACAGTCGACGCCTGTTTCGCGGGCAAGCCCGCCCCTGAAAACCGCACTTGACCTCGAGTTAACTCAAGGTTCGATACTCCGTCCCTCTTCCAACTGATCGAGGGTTTACCGTGAGCCATTCAACCGCGTTTCAGCTGAGCAATCCCGAAGGCCTGTACGACCCCAGCGGCAATGCCTATTCCCATGTCGCCGAGGTGCATGCTGACAGCCGCCTGCTGTTCATCGCCGGCCAGGGCGGGGAGGGCCGCAACGGGCAGCTGTCGCCGCTGTTCGCCGAGCAGGCGCGCCAGGCACTGGCCAACCTGGAGGTTGCCCTGGCGTCGAAAGGCGCCAGCCTGGCCCAGGTGTTCAAGCTGACCCTGCTGATCGTCGAGCATTCCGAAACGCGCCTGCGTGAGTGGGTAGCCGAGGCTGACAGGGCCTGGGGCCCTTGCATGAAGCCGACCTGCACGCTGATACCGGTACCCCGGCTGGCGCTGGACGGCATGCTGGTGGAGATCGAGGCGGTGGCAGCGGTATAGGTCCGGGCGATTCGGTGGTGGCGTCAGATAAATACTATGTTGTATATCGGTGCTGGCCCTACCAGCATGGCCGCCATGACAACAATTGATCTCAGAGGTGACCACACCATGAGCAGCGGCACCACCACGCTCACCGACCGCAAGGCCCGGG
Organism: Pseudomonas sp. B14(2017); assembly: GCF_002113255.1. Taxonomy (NCBI): domain Bacteria; kingdom Pseudomonadati; phylum Pseudomonadota; class Gammaproteobacteria; order Pseudomonadales; family Pseudomonadaceae; genus Pseudomonas; species Pseudomonas sp. B14(2017). The sequence continues at coordinate 9,366 of NZ_NEJY01000016.1, read as the reverse complement.
CCTGGGTCTGGCCTGCGCTTTTCAGCCTGGTGGCCTTCGCTGCCAACTCGGTGTTCTGCCGGCTGGCGCTGAAGGACGGGGCCATCGACCCGGCATCCTTCACCGTGGTGCGCCTGGCCAGTGGTGCACTGTTTCTGCTGCTGTTGATCCGCCTGCGCAAACCCGCGCTTGCCATGGGGGGCAGCTGGCGCGGCGGCCTGGCACTGTTCCTGTACGCGTTCCTGTTTTCTGCGGCGTACCTGCAGCTGGGCGCAGGCGCGGGTGCGTTGCTGCTGTTCGGCGCGGTGCAGATCACCATGTTCGGCTTTGCCTGGTACAAAGGCGAACCTATCACCGCGCGGATGCTGCTGGGCATGCTGATCGCCTTCGCCGGCCTGCTGGTGCTGCTGTTGCCCGGTACCGCGGCGCCACCCTTTGCCAGTGCCTTGCTGATGGCCCTGTCCGGCGTGGCCTGGGGCGTGTACACGCTGTTGGGCAAAGGCTCACCCAGGCCGCTGGCCGACACTGCCGGCAATTTCGCCCGGAGCCTGCCGTGCCTGGTGCTGCTGGCGCCGATGCTGTTGCTGGGCGCTGGCTTGCACCTGAGCCCGCTCGGCTTGCTGTATGCGCTGGGCTCCGGTGTGCTGGCCTCGGGTGCGGGCTATGCCGTGTGGTACGGCGTGGTCAGGCAAGTCAGCGCGCAGCAGGCGGCGACCATGCAACTCAGCGTCCCGGTGATTGCGACGTTGGGCGGGGTTGGCCTGATCGGCGAGCCATTGTCGTTGCGCTTGCTGGTGGCCTGCGTGGTGGTGCTGGGCGGTATCGCCCTGGCGCTGGCGCCACGGCGTTAAAAGAAACTGCGTTGCGCCTTGAGCGTGACCATGCTGTTGCAATAGGTGTTGATGCCCGAGTACGCATCACACCCGCCTCCACTGAGGTTGGAGTTGCTGTAGATCAGGTTCAGGTCGATGCCGAGCCAGGGCCGGGACAGCTCCAGCGACCAATCGGAAAAGGCATTCACTTGGCTGCCATCACCAATGGTGAATGGCGTCCCCAGACGGTGATGGGCGAGCTTGACGCTCAGGTCGACGTCAAACAGTGGCAATTGGCCGAAGTCTGCGAATAGCGTGCCGGTGCGGTTGTCGGGGTTGTTGCGCAGCGCTCCACCGAAACGGCTGCCCAGCACCGAAACGCCGCCGTACAGGGCATAGCTGTCGGGGCCTGAGATGTTTGGCTGACTATAATGGATCAACCCCACCTCGTAACCCAGGCTACTGTCGAACTGGTGCTTGTAGCCCAGGTAACTGTCCAGCCGCAGGGTGGAGTCGGGCGTCACGCCCATGCTCGGGGCGTACTGGCCAAGGTACCAGCCGCTGGGGTGGCTGAAGTCGAGGCCGCCGTGGAATGCACCGATGGCGCTGGGCGATATCAGCCCCTGGGCCATGCTGCGTGAGGGGGTGGTGCCAAGCGTGAAGTCGAACCCGCCCAGTTCGCGTTTTATCTGTTGGGCCAGCAGCATGGGGCTGAACAGCAGTGCAGCACTCAGCAACAGAAGGGGCCTGGTCATGGTCTCCGTCCTGGAAGGCTTGCGGTTGAGCGGTAGAGCATACCTGTGCAGGTAACGGGAGGGAACCGCTGACTAGCCCACTCAGCCTTTGGTCGAACGGTCGGCGTCGGCAGCTTCGGTCACCACAGGCAGGTTGCCGGCACGCTGGATTACCCGCCGTTGCTGCTCGTAGTCGTCCAGCGACAGGCCACGACGCTGCAAGGCTTCCAGTTGCAGTTGACGGGTTTCTTCGGCGGTGTAAGGGCGCAGTTCGGGGTGGCTGGCACAGCCGCTGATGATGGCGATGGCAATAACGGCGAGGGTGGCGGACAGCAGGCGGGCCAAGGTGTTCATCAGGTAGCTCCAGGGGCCGGGGTGGTGGGCGGCGAGTCGATGGAGCTAGGTTATTCGGCCATGTCGTTCGGCAGAAATTGCCATTCTCGATAGTGACTATCGATGGTTCCTGGGAGGGTGCGATGGGGCAAGACGAGCAACCGCGTAAATGGGGCGTGCTGGAACCGATCGACCGGATCACCGAAGTCATCTTCGGCCTGTTGATGGCGATGACCTTCATCGGCTCGCTGAGCGTGGCCACCGCAGGGCGCGAAGACGCGCGGCTGATGCTGATTGCCGCGCTCGGCTGCAACCTGGCCTGGGGCCTGGCCGATGCCGTCATCTACCTGCTGCGTACCTGGACCGAACGCACCCGCAGCCGGACCTTGCTGGCCCGCCTGCAAGCCGGTGATATCACCCAGGGGCGCAGGCTGATTGCCGATACGCTGCCAGAGCGCATCGGCCTGGCGCTGGATGAAGACGGGCTGGAGATGCTGCGCGGGTGCATGCTGCGTGATGCTGGCCGCCCGCTGCCGGCACGCCTGGGGCTGGATGATTTCAAGGCTGCCCTGGCCACTTTCCTGCTGGTGGTACTGGCAACCTTCCCGATGGTCATTCCGTTCCTGCTGATCGAGACCACCGGTACGGCCATCCGTGTATCGAACCTGGTCGCCCTGGCCATGCTCTTCCTTGCGGGCTGGCTGCTGGCACGCTATTCCGGTGGCCGTACGCTGTTGACCGGCGTGGTCCTGGCGGTAGTCGGTGCGTCACTGATCCTGGCGATCATCGCCTTGGGCGGCTGAGCACCGCCCGCTCAATATTTTATGTCGCGGGCGCGCTCACGGCCTTGCTGCTTGGTGTGGCGTTTGTCCTGTCGGCAGCCGGCGTTGCTTTGCTGGTCGGCGTGGCGGCAGTCCTGTTTGGTCTGCCGCGCGTCCTGGCGGGTTTCCTGCCGCACATCGCGGGCCTCGCGGCGCCGTTCGGCACGGTCGGTGGCCGCCCAGGCCGAGGTGCAGAGCACGGCCAGCATGATCACGGCGATGAGGCGGGGCGTGTTCATCAGGGTGGGCTCCTTTTTTTTGGATACGGTCTTGTGCATGCGCCGGCCTCTTCGCGGGCACGCCCGCTCCCACAGGTACTCCACAATGTTCGAGCCTGTGGTGGCCCTGTGGGAGCGGGCGTGCCCGCGAAAGGGCCGGTACAGTCAATTACAGATCTCAGCCCAGCCCTGATATAGATTCAAAAGCAGCAACCACCCTCACCTTTAGAGCGCGAAAAGTTTGCGCCCGCACATCTGGCCAAAAGCATCGCCATTGCTACCCTTAATCCACGCGGTCTGATCTCATGGAGAGAAGCGATGCGCATCCCACTGTCAGCGGTCCTGTCGGTAATCCTGTATCTGAGCGCCACGCCCGGCCTGGTGCTGGCAGAAGACGTACCTGCCCCCGACCCGGCACCACAAGCCGACACGGTCGCGGCCAAGGACCCGGTGTTCACCCAGGAGCAACTGGACCAGATGCTCGCGCCCATCGCGCTGTACCCCGATGCGCTGCTGGCCCAGGTATTGATGGCCTCCACTTATCCGGGGCAGGTGAGCGAAGCGGTGACCTGGTCCAAGGCCAACCCCAAGGCCACCGGCGACGATGCCGTCAAGAAGGTGGCGAATCAACCCTGGGACCCAAGCGTACAAGCGCTGGTGGCCTTCCCGCAGGTGCTGGCAACCTTGGGGCAGGACCCGGTCTGGGTGCAGCGGCTGGGCGACGCCTTCCTCGCGCAGCCCGACGATGTCATGGGCGGCGTGCAGCGCCTGCGTCACCAGGCCCAGGCCGCCGGCAACCTGCAGAGCAACCAGTACCAGAACGTGACCGTGCAGACCGCCCCGGCACCGGCACCGGCCTCCAGCGGTAGCAGCACCCAGGTGGTTACGGCCAGCAGCCCGCCCACCACCATCATCATCGAGCCGTCCGACCCGCAAGTGGTGTATGTGCCCACTTACAACCCGACCACCACCTACGGCACCTGGGCCTACCCGGCTTCGCCGCCGGCGTACTACCCGCCACCGCCCATGTACTACCCCGGTTCCGCGCTGGTGGCGGGCCTGGCCTTCGGTACCGGCGTGGCGATCGTTGCCTCGCTGTGGGGTGACTGCGACTGGGGCAACAACGACATCGACATCGACGTCAACCGCTACAACAACATCAACGCCAACAACCGCATCACCAACAACCAGAACAAATGGCAGCACAACGCCGCCAACCGCGACGGCGTGCCGTACCGCGACTCCCGCAGCCGCCAGCAGTACGGTCGCCAGCTGGACGGTGCCACCCAGCGTACTGCCTTCCGCGGCGATGACGCCCAGCGCGCCCAGGCGCGGGACAAGGCGAGGGCGTCGATGGACCGGGCCGGCATCGAACGGCCGGCCACCAGTAACCGCCAGGCACGCCAGCAGATGCGCGAGGCGCAGGCGGGCAATTCGGTCGGCAACCGCATGCAGCCTCGTAGCGACAACCCGCGGGCGACCGACCGCCGACAGGAAACCCGCAACACCCAGGCTCGGCAGCAGAACAACCAGGTGAACCAGCGCAGGCAGGGTGAAGGCCAGGGGCGGCAGCTTGCGCAAAACCGGCCTTCCAATACCGCCGGCCGGGCGCGTAACAATGCCTTCGACGGCGTGCGTTCACCCTCGCGCACCAGCGCGCAGGCCAGCCGTGGCCGCACCAGCCAGTCGTTCGCCCAGCGCCCGAGCGCATCGCGTGCCGCCGGGCACCAGATTTCCCGGCCCAGTGCGCCCGCACGCCGCGGGGGAGGTGGCCGTCGATGAACCGTCAATCGATAGCGGCACTGGTAATCGCAGCCGGTATGGCCGGGTCAACCCTGGCCGCTGCGCAGGAAGTCTTCCCGACACCGGAGAAGGCCGTGGAATCCTTTGTCGCGGCGCTGGGCGAGGAGAAACCTGATGAAGCCCGCCTGGCCCGGTTGCTGGGCGATGACTGGCGTACCTACATACCGCGCGGCGGTGTGCAACGCAGTGACGTGGACACGTTCCTGGCGCAGTATCGCGCGCAGCACAGCATCGACATGTCGGGGGCGAGCAAGGCCATCCTCGCGGTGGGCAGTGATCACTGGACGTTGCCCATACCGTTGACCAAAGGCGGCGAGGGTTGGCGTTTCGACCTCAAGGCCGGCAGCTCTGAAATCCGCGCCCGGCGTATTGGCCGCAACGAGCTGGGCGCCATGCAGTCGATGCTGGCCTACCACGATGCGCAGATGGACTATGCCAGCCAGGACCACAACGGCAACGGTGCGCTGGAATACGCGCAGAAGATATTCAGCGAGCCCGGCAAGCATGACGGGCTGTACTGGGACGACGACGGCGATGGCCAGGTCAGCCCGCTGGGCCCGCTGTTCGGCCAGGACATGGTCGGCGACGCCTGGTATGGCTACCACTTCCGCATCCTCGATGCACAGGGCCCATCCGCCCCCGGCGGCGCCTACAGCTACCTGATCGGCAACCAGATGAGCCGTGGCTTCGCCATGGTTGCCTGGCCGGCCAGGTACGATGACACCGGGGTGATGAGCTTCATGATCAGCCATGACGGCGAGGTGTTCGAGAAAGACCTCGGGCCGCACGGGGACAAACTGGCCAAGGAGATGAAACGCTTCGACCCGGATGACAGCTGGAAGGTGGTGGATGTGCCGGCGGGAGATTGAGTGAGGCGCACCCGCCGTGGCCGGTTCAAGGTGCGGTTCGCGATTCAAGGTCCATATCAGCTGGCCAGCCCACTTTGGGTGCCAGGCGCAGGGCGAACTCACACCAGAGCACATCGTTGTGATCCTTGGGGGGGCCGGGTGGTGGCAGGGCTGAGGGGCCTTCCTGCATGTAGGTGCAGATGTAGGCCCAGGCATGCTGGTCGGCACCCATCGTACTCAGGTGAAAACGGTCGATGACGTTGTTCGTGCCCGGCGCGACGATGGACAGCATGACACCCCATTTGAAAATGACCCCACCGTTTGGCAGGGCGCCGGTTTGTGACCAGCGCTCGGCGCGGACTTGGGACCATTCATAACTGACCGGCACGACCTTGCCTTTGTCGAAGGGGTTCCACCATTGGCGTTTGAAGTTGTAGGCGTAGATTTTCTGGCGTGCACGGTTGAACCTGATGGGTAGGTCGCGAGGGGGGCATATATCAACTTGGTATCCAAAAAACGTACACCAGACGCCAAGGAACAGTACAAGAATTCCAATGATGACTAGCTCTATGCTGCCAATACTCCAACTTTTGAAGATCATGTGAGGAACCTGCAGCGTAAATATGGCCGCAGGTACGGAGAGTGCCGAGAGGATACCTCTAGGTGAAATAGGGGACCGAGGTACTTCAAGGTAAATCGTATCTTGATGGTTTGGTATCTGCCTGCCCAAATTCCTGTCAACGGCTGGAGGAGCGGCTGGGCCAGGCAGATCCTCCTTCCAGCCAGCGCAAGGAGGGACTAGTAATGGGGAGGCCAATTGAGGTGCTCCAAAGATCTGATATTGTTCTCTTTCATTGTTATCTGTGCTCGAGCTGAGTTGTAATCAGGACCAGGTCAATAAACAAGGCAAGTCCAGCTTCCATTGATAAGCGTTCAGTACAAAGCCTACGGCCACCGTACTGCTATCACTGATGACTGTTTCACTTTCCTTCTGTTCCAACCTCAGGGGGCGGTTCTCGACTCCAGATCCATTTCCGTTGGCCACGCTACTCGGGGGGCCAAGCGCAGGGCGAACTCACACCAGAGAATATCGTCATGGTCTTTAGGTGTGCCGGGCGGGGGTAGTGCCGAGGGGCCTTCTTGCATGTAGGTGCAGATATAGGCCCACGTAAGCTCATCGGTACCCATCATACTCAGGTGGAAACGATCGATAACATTGTTCGTACCCGGTGCGACGATTGAAAGCATGACGCCCCATCTGACAATGAGCCCACTTCTGGTTTGTGCCCACAATTCAGCTCGGACTTGCGACCAGTCGTAACTCACGGCTGCGATTTTGCCCATGTCGAAAGGATTCCACCACTGGCGCATAAAATTGTAGGCGTAGATTTTTTGGCGGAGGCGGTTGAATCTGATAGGTTCGTCGAGTGGTGGCGTAGTATCAATAAGAATTCCTGTGGCAACTCCCCAGGTTATCAGCATGAGCTCAAGGGTCGAATGTATTATGGATTCTGGGTTTTTGATGTCGAGTGACGAGAGCATTAAATAAATATTGAGCGTGAGTGGAATGCATAGTATCACGGTAAGTATTGAGCTTGCACATCGCGGTGTAGTGCTTTGTCGGGCGATCTCTAAGTAGATTGCACACTGATGATTCGGTGCTTGTTTTTTCATGAGGGGTTCTACAGTAGGCGACTCACAAGGTGTGGGTAGGTCCTTTATCCAGCGTGGGCTAGGTGGATTTAATAGTGGGCGATTCATATTGTCAGAGGTCCTTGATTTTTATTTTATTTTCCTTGATCTCCAGGCGTGCATTACCTGTATCGTCATTTTTATTTGGGCGATAATCTAAGATGAATTTGATGTCGCGAATGTGGTGGTTGTCATGCAGCGGTAAGGAATATTGGGTGGTAAATACTCCTCGTTCGCTGTCGAATTTGCTCTGGTGTCGTTTGTCATTGTCAAGTGGAAAAATATTTACATTGCTGGGTTGTGTGATCGTTAGTGCGGAGTTTGGTGCGCTCTCGCCTGAGAGGATTATTGTGTTTTCGTGTAACCCGGATTGATAAAGATGTAATTCCCAGCGATAGTAAGATCGGTTGGTTTGATAGTTTGGTAAGGTAAAGTGGAAGTCGAGCATGAAAACTGCAGGTACCGCGTGACCATCGCTAATGATCGTTCCTTCCGGAGCGGCAGTATCAAGATGAACATTCGATGCCAAGCTAAGGTTGACCCTAGCATCTGCCTGGACACCAAGAGTTGCTGCATTGAGAGCTCCAATCGCAGCGTCAAGATGCTCGGCTTCGGACCACGCACGTTGCGCTGTTGGAATGCCCCATCTACAGCGCCGTGACCATAGCTCCGTAGGCGTTGACTCTTTCCGTTTTGCTATTGTGGCTAATGTGTATGTGGCCAGTACTAGCACTATCGTAATGCCAAGGGGGCCGAGCAGAGCGGCTTTTCCGAATGCCACAGCTACTCCAGAAAATGTCGATAGAAACGCTGTTGCGCTGGCAATACGATATTTTGATGAGGCCGTATTGTCGCCATTTTCAATTGTGCGGAAAGTTGCAAAGGCATACTGGGCTCCATCCATGAGGCCTGCCATAGCTGTGATAGCACCACCATACCTGGCTAATTTGCTTGCCAACGATGAATTGGTGATTGTTCCAGGCCATTCTGGATTGGGACGTACCAGCGCTATGGTGAAACCTGCTGTTTCAACACTTGCCCCAAGTACCCCAAGCGATGATGACCAGATTGTTGCGAGCGCCTCCGGGTTGTTTGTATTTGTTTTATGCAGCGCTCGATAGTTCTTGCCCAGGCTGTCCTGCTGAAACCATATACTGCCCAAGGTAAGGAGCAGGCCTACACTTCCGGTACTAGTCGCCGCATCCCGCATGCTGCGCATAGCATCACTCGCCATGTTTTGTGCGGCTATCGAGCTGATTTTCAAACCATCGGAAACCTGCGCACGCAGCGTACCCGCACCAATTGCAACATTGCGTACCAGCGCCCCGACGCCACCGGCTGCACCCTCGCGCAACTGCACCAGCCGCGCCTGTAAACTTTCAGCACTTTCCAACGTCCAGAGCATCACTTCGATCATCTGGCTACGGTTACCCGCTGCCGCAATATTGATCGCCCCACTTAGCACCATGGCCCGCACCTTGCGGCCCAGTGGGTCACGGAACTGCTTGTCTACCTGCTGCAGAAACGCATCGGTCCGCGCCTCCAGGGCTTCATTGAGCAGGCTCATGTATTCGCCCACTGTCAGCGACACCCGCAGCGGCGTTACCTGCTGCCCGGCAAACAGGGCAAACGCCGAGCGATGCACATGGCCGATCAGGGTTTTGGTCCGTTCACTCAGGTGCTGGCTGAGCGCATTCCCTGCGCTGTTGGTCGCGGCCAGCAACTGGCCAACGGCATCCTGTATCGGCTTGATCATCAGCAGTTGGCCATCGGCGGTGCCGGCGATGCCCTTGATGATGTCGTACACCTTGCCGAAGTCGTCCCCGGACAGCGCGCTGGCCACCTGCTGCATCAGCTTCTGGTTCTTGGCCAGCAGTGCCTGGTAAAGCAGGCTGCGGTCGTCTTCCAGCAGCTGCTGCCAGATATGCTGGGTGATCCCGAGTGGCTGACCCTCCTGCGGCAGGGTTTCGGTAGGCCCGCCGGCCAGGCAGGCGGCCATCATCTGGATGAAGTACTCCACCGAAACGGGGGAGGTCGCGTCATAGTCGTAGTAGCCGATCTGCTGAAACGCCCGCTTGGCATAGTGCCGCGCATACAGATCGCCAACCTGGTCGATCATCGACTGC